>CAOKBR010000027.1 GCA_948466735.1 uncultured Mycoplasmatota bacterium
CTTCATTTAATAGTATTCCTGTTTTTCCTTCGGTGTATGTTAGGGTTACTGTTCCCGTTTCCAAAGTATTTTCAACTGTTCCTTCCTTAGTGAACGTAAATGCTGCCAAAGTCACACTAATGGTTACAATTATTAATAATAAAATCATAATAGATGGCATCCACTTATTTTTTTTCATCTTTACACCCTATTTTCCTTATTTATACTTACTAGTTTATCATAATACTTCCATAAAATATATAAAAATTAGCTAATTAAGAACCTTTTTTAAACTGACAATTTTTACAAAATCAAAAAATGACAAAAATTTCTCTAAGACAATTTACAGAAATAACAAATTCCCTTATAATATTACTTTGTAACAACATTGGCTATTGCTAATAGGAAGGAGTCAATCTAATGAAGAAAAAAGTATCCTTTAAACGTATGTTTCTATTATTACTTATCTCATCTATCATAGCGGGATCACTTATCGTAGGTACGATTTTTTTATACGAAAACCATGTGATTGACTCTTTATGTAAAACACTAACGAAAAGTACCATTATTCATAAAATCCCATCTACTGATTTAGAATGGGTAAATGAACTTGATAAAATGAATATTGACCTATCTTTTTTAGAAGTTGATTTTAAGAAACTTACTTCAATGAATAAGGACACTGCTTTATGGATGCAAATTGGAGGCACTAAAATTTATTATCCAGTTGTACAAACCATAGATAACGAGTTTTACTATCAACATACCTTTGATAAAAGTAAGAACCCATTTGGTTGGATTTTTGGTGATTACCGTAATAACTTTTTAGACTTAAATGAACAAAATGTTATCTATTTTCCTACTCGACTAAAAAAAACAGGCATGGACTATCTTGATACTTTACTCACTGATACTTGGTACAACAATAAAGAAAACCATTTTATCTATTTATCTACTCCAAATGATGATTTCATCTATCAAATTTTTTCTATTTATCAACAAGAAATCACTGCTTCTTGGCGTTTTCATTATCAAAAAGATGACTCTACTTATTTAACTTATTTAACTCGTTGTAAAAATCAAAGTCAATACTCATTTGATATAACGCTATCAGCTGAAGATAAAATATTAACCCTTACTTCCTTTCATCATAAAAACCATAAAAACATTGTCGTTCATGCTAAACTAATCAAAAGAAGGACTCGTAATTAATCGTTACCCTTCTTTTTTCTTCCTCTTTTAGTTTTATTACTTGATAATACACTTTCATATACTTCCTTTAACTGTAAACCAATTTGACTAATATCTCTATCTTCTGCTACTTTGTAAGCTTCTTCTGTTAACGACTTTAACGTTCCAGATAAAATACCCTTAATTTTTATTTCAAAGTCATCCACATCTTTTGCTTTATACACATTTACGCCATCTTCTAGCCAAGGAGAAAATACAGGGATATCTCTTACAATGGCTTTTTGTTTCATCGCCATAGCCTCCAAAATAGGAATGCCTTCTGTCTCCTCTAAAGTAGGAAAAATATAAAGGTCTGCTCCTGATAGGGCTGCTCTAATCATCTCTGGCTCAACGTATCCAGCAAAAATTAAATTTGGTAATTCCGTTTTTACCGCATCACGAATTTTTTGAGGAACCGTATATAAGGGAGTAAATCCAAACCAAATAAATTTATATTTTGGTAGTCGCTTAGCAAGCTCTACAAAATCTAAAATTCCTTTTCTCTCTAAATATAAGCCAATCCCCATAATGACTTTATCCCGTTTTTTATAATGATACGTTTTCCTAAACCTTTGTCCTTCTTGATAACTGGGCTTAAAAAAAGATAATTCAATTCCATTAGAGATTGCTTTAATTGGCATTTTTATTCCATATCCTTCAAGTAACTTTTTAGAATATGGTGTCGGTGTTACGATATAGTCTCCTAGACTATAACAAGTAATTAACCACTTTTTGAAAATTGGTGCAACTTGATTGGATAACACAAAAGAATTTTTAAAATCTTCTTCCGTTGAATGGGCGTGATAGATTACCTTTTTCCCGTTTCTCCTTGCTACTTTAGCTAATGCAAATGACTTAGGACCATAGGTGTTAATATGAACAATATCATAATCATCGTCTGGATCTAAGGTATAAGGTATTCCTACTGAATCTAAAGCCTTCATTTGATGTTTAATCGCTTTTCCTAATCCTGATTTCCCAAATAACTTTTCATTTTCTGTATATAATAATACCTTCACTAATTGATGCCTCCCAATAATACTTTATGAAACACATATTCTTTTTCATTCAGTATTTTTATTATATCAAAAACATATGTTCTCGTCAATTTTCCAATGAAAAAAGAAAGATTCTCTTTCTATTTTGTTAAGGTATATACTTTTTCTTTATCGCCTTCTCAAGTATTTTCATCACTTAGTTCATCACCTAACATTTCGTAATTAACAGGATCAATTAAATTACAGTAACCGCGATAAATGCAAGCACCGTCTTCAAATTGATGATCATAAATACACTAATCCACAAATACTACATCTTAAATCATAACGAACACAGTATTCATCATAATAGCGATTTGGGTTAGCAATTAAACTAAATGATACCAACTCTTCAAAATATGGACTCATCACCAAATCCATCATATCCATGTTATTTGGTGCATGCTCATGTCTAGTGTAATAATAGAATAATCACATACTTTAATCACCATCTAAATTGTCTACAAATTCAAATTTGTGGTTTCCTTTTTCACGCCCTTCAACGCATCCACAATAGCGAATATGGTAATCTTCATATTGTTCACATTCTCCAAAAGTATGCGTCGTATGATGTTCTTTATCAACATAACCTTACACAAATTACATTTATAGTATTCATAAATATAATCATTAATACTAATATAAGGCACCTGAAACAAAAAAGCACTTTTTGTGCTTATGTTGTAGGGACACTATCAACGACAATTTTTGCTTTATACGTTTTTCCTTGAGCTGCATTAGTAGCAGTATTAATTAACCAAAATTTAAAATTGTAAGTTATACTGGCTCCTGAATTAAGTGTTTGATTTTGTTCAACAGTTAAGGAACTTCCTAAAGTAGACAGTAATGCTGGTGTAGAATAACTACCACTTGCTTTTTGATAAGAAAATTTAATTAGTGTTTTATCTAGCTTTTTTGCTGCTGCAATTGAGGTATCTTCTTCTAGATAAATATTATACTTAGCCTTCAATGTACCATTATTTGTAATGGTAAAACTATATGGTGTAGTAGCTGTTCCTTGCGCATCAGTCATTGGGTAAGCATTAGATAAGTTAATTAAGTTTCTATCTGTAAAAGCAATCGTTAATGTACCTGCTTGAACAGTATCCGTTTGATTCGATGTTACACTATGGGAAAAGATAGCCATACTTGCTCCAGTTACTCCAATAATCATTACTAAGATTGCTACACCAAAAATAATTAATTCTTTTGGAAGTTTTACTTTTTGCTTGATTTGCTTTGTTTCCACAACTTTTCTTTTTGATTGTTTCTTACTCATTTACTATCACCTATTATCATTATAATTGATTTTCTTTTAATATGCAATAACATCTAACTTTTGTGATTGAATATTTACATTAGGATCCTTTTTATAGACAATTGTCGTCTTATCACCATCGGAAATATACCTATTTTTTTCTAATAATCGAAAACACATATCAATATCAAATTCTTTCCCGTTATTATCATAAGCACGAATTCGCTTTAAGAAGCTAGCATCAAACCCCTCAATGAAAGGTGATGTTTCACTATCCCAACCTACTCTAAGAGAGGAAATACTTTGATAAGAAGTTCCTTCATAGTCTCCATTTAAAATAAAAGGAAAATTCTCATGTGACTTTTTATAAGGAGAACCAAAGGGTAATGCTACAATTTTAACATATTGATTAGGAATAATTTCTTCTAAAATTTTATACACACCACCGATTTCCTCTTGGGCTTTTTTGGTATTAATCTTACTAAAATCAGGATGACTCATCGAATGATTTCCAACGTCATAACCGTTTTCTACTAGCCATTTTAAAATTTTCTCATTATATTCCTTTTGATTAAATAAACTAGAGTTCACAAAAAACGTAGCTGTTACGTGAAAATCAGGATACTTCTTTTTAAATTGTTCTAATATTCCTACAGCACTATTAGGGTCAATGATAATTTCTCCCTTTTCATCTAATCCTGTTACTTTAATACTATCTTCACGTCCATCATCAAACGTTAACACAATAGGACTTTTTCCAAGTTCCACATCAATATTTCCTTCTACATAATCAATTAAACGTATCATTCGGTAACCATTTTGATAATAAAACTCTAAATCTTTAATAAATGCTTCACTCGTTCGATTATATCCATCTTTATCCACATTTCCTCCAGTATACTTAGTATCTATACTTTTCATATCAATTATTCCATGATACATCATAATGGGAATATTTCCAAGTTCATTCACCTTATTTTCTAAGTAAATAGAACTAGGAACTTCCCCCTTAGAAATGACTACTTTGATAGAATCATCCTTCTTAATTGGTGTATCTACTAAAATACTTTGACTAATTACCATACCTTCTTGATATGTTCTACTATATTGATACTCGATTGTTAATGAAAGATCATTTTCCTTACAAAATTTTTCAATATCTTCCCTTTTATATAAAGATAAATCTACCATTTTTACCTCTTTTTCCCCATTCTTTTTAGGAATTAAGGAAGGTATTTTTGATATTAAGACAACAGCAAAAACAATAGTAATTGCACATAATAAAAAATTTTTCCATTTAATTTTTACTTTTCTTTTTTTCGTTTTCATCTACTTCTCCTACCATTACTTTCATTTTATAGTATAGCACAAAAAAACATCTATATCCTATTTTTTTATTGGAACGAACAAATTAGATAACGCATATGATAAAATAGGTGATTTAAAATGTTTTCCAAGAAAAAACACGGATTCTTTTGCCGATGTGAATTGTGTAAATTAAAAAGAAGACAAAGTATCCTATATATTGGATGTCTAATTGCCTTCGTCATTGTCATTTTATATCAAGCCTTTTTAACCATTCTTGTTACCACGAAATTAAACGCGGTATTATTATTTATTGAATTAATGATGTTTACTATAGGAATTGTTCGTATGCTTTTTTAAGTTTTAACTACTATTTTTCACTTCGCTTTTTGAATTTTTCTTCGCTAAAAAGGCATTACTCTGTTTTAATTTTCGATAAATTTGATATATCTGTTTAGTATTTTGATATTCATTATCTGATATTTCATACTTAGCGGGAATACTAATCCACACTTCTAATAAAATTTCTTCTTCCCTAGTTAAAGGATACTTACTTTTGTATAATTCTAAAAGATGAGAAAAATCAAATCTTGTACACATTTTTTCATAAAGAAGAAATAAATCGTATATGGGTAAATCGATTTTAGCCTTATCCCAATTAATTAAAAGAGGATTATCACTTTCTATTAAATGAGATAAATCAACATTATTATAAGTCATTACATAACGCATACTTTTTTTCTGTTCCATAATTTTATACCATTCATCTAATCTTACTTTACTAAAATATAGAGCTTGATAAATGTTAGAAATATTTAAGACCAAATAATATTCACTAGGGGACATATAAACATGAGACTCTATCATATCTTGTATGGAATGGTAATAATGCTCTAAATAATAAATTTTTTCTTCTAATGTTTCATAAATTTCTTTAATTTCATCTAGTGATACCTCCTTATAAAAGGTGGTTTTATTGTGTAGTAGGCTAAGCAAATAAATTAAATCAATGGCTTTTTGCTCTTGTGGGGTGTCTATCTCTTCTATCCACGGATAAATCTCATAATCATCTTCATCAATTTCGTTATAAGGAGACACAAAATAAGGAAAACTTCTAGACGTTAAATAATGATACAAGTTACTCTTATCTTCTCGATTCTTTTTTTTGATAAAAAAGTCCCCTTGACTAGTAGAGACAACTTGGTGTTTTCCTTTGGTTCTATAGCCTGTGGGAACTAAATGATATTTTCTTAATAATTCTTTATACGGATTCATGATTACTAATGGTTGGAATCACTAATTTGCTTCCTAAGGTAACTTCTTCTAAATTATTATACTCAGCTAAATCTTCACGAGTAACTTTATATTTTTCTAGTATGCTATCGATAGTATCTCCTTCTCGTACAATATATACGGAGTAAGTAGCAAATGTTTCTAAATCATCATTTAACGTTTCAAAAATAGAATTAATCGTAGAAGGTTCATCATTTTTAGTTGTTTCGATTACTTTTTCTACTAATGGTGTAACAGGAATAGGTTTTTCCATTTCCTGATGTATTTCATTGTTAAGTGGAAGAACTTCTACTTCTTCTTCTGTTGGAAGATTAATTTCATCAATTGGTTTTACTTCCATCTTAATGGGATTATCACCAGTTTGTTTAAATAAATCTGTTTCTTCTCTTAACAAATCATCATCTATTTTTTCATCCTTTACTTCTCTAAATTCCTCTGTTTCTTCTTTAAAATCATCAATTGTGATAATCTCATCTTCTATTTTCTCTATAGACTCTACCTCATCAGGCACATCCTTACTTAGTTCTTTCATATCGTGTGCCAAAATAATTTGATGCTCTTCTAATCCATCAATTAACAAATCAATATTTACTTTTAAAATTTCATCATTAATAATTTCATAATAAAAATCATCAATCGCAATTTTAGCATTTTTAGTATCATACTTATCATCAATGGCAACATCTACTGAAATAGGATAAGAAAAATCTTCTTCGATTTGACTTGCCTCAGTCATTTTATAAGTTCCACTGACAATAAAGTCTCCTTCAATTGTATCTGATGTGGTAAATGCTAAAGTATGGTCTAAGGCAATACTAGTAATTTCCCCTATCATGGTTTTAAATAAAATTTCTTTGTGAAAAGGTATAATTTGTTTCATTTTCATTCTCCTTTCTCCTCATGATAAGTATATGATGAGCGTTTTTTTTTATTCCCTTTTTAGAAAAAATAAAAAGGTCTTTAAGACCCGATTTGATTTCCTGTTATTGAAATTTTCGTTGAAAATTGTCCTTCTTGTACTTCATTTCCAGCTGAATAATCAATCCACAAACGAAGTTCGTAAGAAATAGTAGTTCCTGCTGTAATTGTTCCTGTATCTAAAGTTCTTGTTTGTGCACTAAGTAATTTAGAAGTTCCAGCGGTAGTATCTTTTTTTAAGTTAATTTTTATTTTATTATCTGGTATTCTAGTTCCAGAAACTGTATTATCTACTAGAGAAATTATATAATTAGCACTTAGCGTTCCTGTATTTTTTAATTTAAATGTATAAGCAGTAGTAGCCATTCCTTCTGTATCAGTCATTGGTTTAGCATTTGTTAAATTAATAGCACTACTAGATGCGTCATCTATCGTTAATGTTAGTGTTCCTGTTTTAATGGTATGAGACTTTGTTCCGTTTACAGAAATAGAATAATAGGCATAACTAGCACCTGCTAGAACAATGAGTAAAGCAACAATTACCGCTACTAAAAGGACAATTGTACTTTTTCCTCTTTGGTCTTTCATAAATATCCTCTCCTATTTACCTTAAGAATAACAAATATTTCATCTTATGACAATAGGATTTTAAAAATTTAACATATTTTTACAATCAATGATAAATTCTTGCATAATCACTAAGTTGTTGATAATATATGGATAAATTTTTTCCAAGCTTTTTTATTTTTTGACGAGCAAATACCATACTTTCAAAAGTTTCTACCCTAGCTTTTTTATCTGCTAAAATGATGTGACGATCCATTTTAGGAATTAGCGGTGAAAATAAAGCGGGATATTTTACTAGAAAATGATTGTAACTAATTAACAAATCAACAGGGTGTTTTTTTGAAAAGGGATTATCAATATCAGCAATCAAATCAATAAAATTCATCTCATCTTTTTGGGCTAAGCGACGATAATCAACAAAAATACTATAACTATCTTCAAAAGAGAAACGTTTGATCACATTCTCAACTGCATAATCAAGATAAAATTTATTTTTTTGTTTAAGAAAATTTAATAAAACAATCAATTCATTACAATTTTCTACTAAAACAGCGTATCGATAACGAAATTCACTAATTCGCTCTTGCCAAACGCTTGGATTTTCACAAATTTCTGGATAATTTGACAAAGTATATTTCAAAATAGATAAATTGTTCTTTAACCAGGTTTCATCTTTCAATAGCCTATTTACTGACTGGCACATCTCTCTACGTTGGATTAAAACTTGTTTTAGTGTTTGTAAATTATCTATTTTTAAGTTTTTTTCTTCCATATAAAATTCCTCTCTATTTTTTTTCATCTTTGAACAATTGCTGATATACTTCATCATAATAGTTCACAAAGCAAAATGTTAAATCGCTTTTTACATCTTGTGGAATAAGGACTAAATCTTTTTCATTTCTTTTTGGCATAATGATTGTTCTAATACCACTTCGGTGGGCTGCTATTACTTTTTCTTTTATTCCCCCAACGGGTAATATTTTTCCTCGTAAAGTAATCTCACCTGTCATCGACAAATCGGCTTTAATTTTTTTATTTTTTAAAAGACTAATTAAAGCAGTAGTCATAGCAATTCCAGCACTAGGTCCATCTTTTGGAATAGAACCATCAGGAACATGGATATGAATATCATGCTGAAACAACAACTCGTGATCAATATCAAAATCTTTTTCATGACTTTTAATATAACTTAAGGCAATTTGTGCCGATTCTTTCATCACTTCTCCCATTGAACCCGTTAAAAGAAGTTGACCATTTCCATTATAATAAGTTGCTTCAATTGATAAGATATCTCCTCCTGATAAAGTGTAAGCCATTCCATTCGTTACGCCAACTTCTCCTTTGATCTTTCGACTATCTTGATAGGTATAACGCTCTGGTCCTAAAAGGTTAGGCAATTCTTCCCTAGTAATATGATATGACGCTCTTGTCTTATCTACTAAAAATGACTTTACGATTTTTCTAAACATTCTAGCAAATACGCGTTCTAGGGAACGAACTCCCGCTTCACTTGTATAATGACGAATCAAACTCAAAATTGCTGAGTCTTCAATTTGAACTTGAATAGAAGTTAATCCATGTTCTTCTAATTCTTTTGGAATAATATAAGATATGGCAATATCTAACTTTTCATACTCCGTGTATGATGAAATATCAATTACTTCTAATCTATCAGTTAACTCTCGTGGAATTTGATCAATATAATTAGCAGTAGCAATAAACATCACTTTAGATAAGTCAAATTCCTCTTCAATGTAATGATCAGAAAAATGGGCATTTTGTTCTAGGTCTAGTATTTCTAGTAAACTAGATGCAGGATCTCCTTTGATATCCTTAGTCATTTTATCAATCTCATCAATGATAAATAAAGGGTTAGCCGTTGCTGCTTTTCTTATTCCTTGAATGATTCGTCCTGGACTTGAACCTAAATAAGTACGGCGATGACCAATGATTTCTGCTTCATCATTAATTCCACCTAAAGAAATTTTAGCAACACGTCGGCCTAGGCTTTTAGCAATACTCTTAGCAAGAGATGTTTTTCCTACTCCTGGAGGTCCTACTAAACACAATATAGGGCTTCTAGAGTGATTGGTATTTTGTTTGACAGCAAGGTATTCTAAAATCCGCTCTTTTACATCATCTAACCCATAATGTGTATCATCTAAACTTTTTTTCACCTTAGATAAATCTGTAGTATCCTTAGTATAAACACTCCAAGGTAGAGATAATAGCCAATCAATGTAATTTCTAATCATTCCTAATTCTGGAGAATTTGGACTACAATTTTCATAACGTTTGAGTTCCAAACGCAACCGCTCTTTCACCTTTGAACCACATTTTAGAAGGTTTACTTGTTCTTTTAAATGGTCTAATTCATCTTGTTGATTATAATCGCCTAATTCTTCCCTTATCGCTTTAATTTTTTCTCGTAAAAAATACTCTTTTTGACTTTTCTCCATTTGAAAAGTAACTTCTTGTTCAATTTTTTGTTCTAGTTCGATAATTTGTAGTTCTTGCTGTACATAGTCGATCAAATAACTTACTCGTTTTTTAGCATCTAGTATTTCAATATATTCTTTTTGCTTAGGAAACAAAGTTAAAATGTGATAAGCAACAATATCAGTAACCGTTGATAAAGAATTAACACCCACTAATTGGCCTAAAACAGCATTACTCATTGCAGACTCTAGTTCAACATAATTTTCAATTTGCTTTACCAATGTTTTAATGTAAGCAAGTTCTTCTTTTTTTTCCATTTCTTGAACTTTAAAAGAAGTAACTTCTGCTTCTAAATAGTCTTCATCTTCTAAGTAACTTAAAACGCGGCAACGATTAATTCCTTCTAAAACTACTCTAGTTTTTCCATTAGGCATATCCATCTTCATTTTAATTACCGCTAAAACTCCTAAACGTGGTAAATCAGTAATATCAGGATTAATTTCCAGTGAATCATTAGCAAAAACAACTAATAAATGGTTATCATAATATGTTTCTGTTAAAGATAAAATCTTTTTTTCTAAGTCTTTTTCATACTCTAAACGTAGCTCACAAGAAGGAAACAACACTTGATCTTGAATTAATAAAACAGGGAGTTTCATTTTTACTTTTTCTTTGCTCATCTCATCTTGTAACACAACTACCCCTCCTCTATCTCGCTACGTAAAAACCGCACTTAAAATAATTAAGACTTATTATAACAAAATTTTTAAAAACCTCAAGCAAATTTACAACATTTTTAACTAATTATTTTCCTAATGGTTAAAATTATGATAATCATCTAAAAAAGTATGGACTTCTTTTTCTTTGTGATAGCCTAAAATAGCATTTAAATTTACGTTTTTACTACTTTGAAAAATGTTCATATCAATGTGATTATCTTTTTCTCTAAACCACTTAATTAAGCGCTTCATTTCTAAGCGTTTGGACTTTTCTTCTTTTTCATTTGACTCCCTAGTAAAACGGCATGCACAATTTAAAAATGTTAGTTGATGGTAATTCTTCCACGCGATAATACTATCTTCTTTAACATAATATAAGGGGCGAATTAGTTCCATCCCTTCATAATTTTCACTATGAAGTTTTGGTAACATCGTTTTAAATTCTCCTCCATAGAAAATACTAAGTAAGGTCGTTTCAATAACATCATCAAAATGATGTCCTAAGGCAATTTTATTACATCCTAAATCTTTTGCTTGATGATACAAATACCCTCTACGCATTCTAGCACATACATAACATGGATTATCTTTAATTTCATGGACACTCTCAAAAATATTACTAGAAAAAATAGTAATGGGAATTTCTAATTTTTTTGCGTTTTCCTTAATTAAATTTAAGTGTTCTATCGTGTACCCAGGATCCATTACTAAGAATACTAATTCAAAAGGAATCTTCCCATGGCGCTTAATTTCTTGCATACACTTAGCTAGTAAAAAGGAATCTTTTCCCCCAGACATACAAACAGCAATTTTATCGTTTTCTTGAATTAATTGATATTCCTCAATGGCTTTTACAAATTGACGCCATATTCCTTTACGAAACTTAGTTAAAATTGATTGTTCAACTTTTTTAGCCCCACTTAAAACTCTTTTTTTCTCTTCTTCCATTTTATTCCCTACTTCCATTTTTTATCAAATAAAAACTTCTTTAATAGAAGTTAAATGTTTCATATAATTGGCGGAGTGAGAGGGATTTGAACCCTCGCATCAGTTTAATCCAATCTACTCCCTTAGCAGGGGAGCCTCTTCAGCCTCTTGAGTATCACTCCAAAATCACTTTGCAGTTATAATCTTACTCTATATTTTAATTTATGTCAATCTTTTTTGGGTAAGAAGATAAAATTAAGTGATTTTTTCTTACTTTTTGCTATAGACTTTTTCCTTATCTTCATTTTCTATATTTGATATCGGTAAATCCTGTTCACCTACTAAAGGATGTTGTTTTTCTTTTTTGCTAAAAATTTTACTGTTGTACCTAAAGACAAAATTTCCTCAAAATATTCTTCTTCATTTTTTTCTAATGTCGATAGTGCTTCTAATCTTTTTAAATCATCATATGCTATTGGATACATTTTACTTTTTACTTTTTAAACGTACTTTAATTTCTTCATCTAATAAATCAATAGGAACATTAGGATATTGTTCACTTACTTCTTGATAAGTAGTAATAAATTGTTCTACTTGTTTTTCTGAGGTACACTCTTTTCTTATTTTGATTGAAGGAATTAATAATTGGAGTTGCTTATTCATTATTGCTGCTATTTTTTGATCACTTTGTCTTTCATTTGTTAATCCACAACATAAACAAGTAATGGTATTAGTACCATTTTCTTTTTTACTGATAAAATAATGCCTACAACTTGATATTTTATCTTCTAAAGCCTTTAACCTTAATTGTTCTAATTGATTAGATAATGCTTCAATTTTCTTTTTTGTCTTTTGATATTTAGAAACTTGTAAACACCTCTTTTCTTTTGTTAACTGTTCTTTTGTCCTTTCCAATTCGATTAATAATTCTTCTATTTCGTACATAATCATCATCTTTCCTACTTTTTAAACATTTGATCAAATTTTTTCACATAAGGCTTATCTATTTCTTCTAAAATTTTATCTTGAATAGATGAAATGTTTACCACTTCACTAAATAGTTCAAAAAAGTAATTATACCCTGCTAAATCTTCTTCTTTTAAACTTAAAGTTTTTAGTTTATCCATTAATTGAAATTGACCTCTTGTTTTATTCGGTAGTACTCTTAAATTAAGATAAGCTGTTTTTAATAACACATGAGTAATTGCAACGTATCCTTTTGGATTTTTTTCTTTCATATAGGTAATTAGTGATGGCAAATAAGTTTCATCAACCATCGCATAATTCTCATTTAGAAATTCATGATATTGATGCAAAAATTGAGCAAACACCCATTCTTTGTCTTGCTTCATAATCATATCTTTATACAATTTAGAATCAAGTTCAACTATAGAAATAAAAGGTGCTTGATACTTACTAATAATAGCATTACCAAATTTTTGTTGATAAAAATCATATCTTCCACACCCTAAATCTAAATCAAATGTAGCAATATCTTGTTCAAAATAATAAACATAATTTTTAATAAAACCGATAAATAGTTCTTCTAGTAAAGAATAATCTTGATCAAACAACTCACTTAAGTTAAGGGAAGCATTAGGGTATGCCAAATGTAATACTTTTTCTTCTAAATGTGATTGGAATTGAGAAAAATCCTTACATTCTTTAATTAAATTCATTGCCACCAAAATTCTTATATTCTCAGTAATATCTTCTCTTAAAAAATCTTCTACTTTGGTTATCGTATCTGTTTCTACATGAAATTGGTAATGCTCATCAATCGTTTTCTTTATATTAATAAAACCTAACATAACATATCGATATAAATAGTTCATATGATAGTTAACAATCAACATTTTGATTAATTCTTCTTTAGTTCTACAACCAAACTCATTTGGTGCATCTAAAACATATTCCATCACTTTTCTTACTAAATGAATATCAGGAAGAATATCATCATCCAAAATTCCTTCTTCATCATACATCACACAATGATCATATATCTTTTTTCCCATTTGTAAATAAGGATTTTTTATCCATGTATATTGCATTTTTATCACCTCTTTCATTTTAATCTTCGATCAAATTTTTTTACATAGCCTTTTTCGTTTTCACGTAAAAATACCTGTTGTAAGGAAGGAGAATCTACTACTTGGTAAAAGTCTTTTAAAAAATATGCATTATTTTCTAGTTCTTTTTCTGATAATTGATTTATAGAAAGTTTTTTCATTAGATAATATTCATTTTTTGTTTTATCCTTGCGAACGGCTAGGGAAATGTACGCACATTTTAATAATACATGTTTTAAAGCATTGTAACCTTCTATATTTTTTATTTTCAAGTATTTCATCAAATAATGCAAGTAATTACTAGGTTTTATTTTTGGGTATTTTCTTTTAAAGGTTCGGTAATCAAGAAGTAGCCAGGAAAATGTTAATTCATCTGTACTATTTTCTAATATTTCGCATCTTAAGTTTTCTCTTAATTCCATTAATTGGTAAGGAATTTGATACTTTTCAAAAAGGACATATCCATTTTCCTTACGATACATATCATAATTTGACCATCCTAATTCGCTAACTAAGGGAATAATATTATTCAATTGATAAAATTGATAATTTTTGATAAATTCTTCTATTAATTCCTCTAAAACAGAATAATATAGATTAATCAAATCATCTAGTGGTGAATTAAATTTGCCAATATATTCTTTTAATAAAGGAGAAAATAGTTTTTCTTTAAATTCATCTAATGAACTACTAGTTTCAATTAAGAATAACATATTACTTTTTCTTAATTGTTCCAAAAATTCTTGATCACAAATATCTTCTAAAAAATTAATATGAGATATGTCAAACTCCCATTTTTGAAATTGATATTTTAGTATTTGTCTAAAGGGTTCACTGCTCGTTTTAGGATAGCGACTAGAACAATTGATATGGTAACTAGCAATTAGCATCTTTAAAAAGTCATCAAAAGATTGACATCCAATTTGTTTAGGATGATTCATTATTTTATGAATAAGGGATTCACTAACAAATGAGCCATTTTCTATTTCAATTTTTTCATTTTTTGTCTTTAAATACATTTGATATAAATTCTTTCCGACAATCAAATAAGGATCTTCTATAAATGCATACATACTTTCCCTCCTAGGTGTTTTTTTATTTTACTATTCTTTTAAGAAAATAGCAAGAAAAAAATATTCCTATCATTTATAGAAATATTTTTAATAAAAAACAAAATTAATACATTTTCTCGAAAAGTTTACTATTTTCAAAGTTAGAGATTAAACTTTCTTGATAAGCTCTATATTTTTTGTCCAATTTTTGTTCTTGCACCAGTATAAATTTTTGTTGTTTTGACTACTGATTTTTTACTTAAACCAATAACATAGGCACCTTCTTCTAAAATAATATCATACAAGCCACATTCACTAGAT
>CAOKBR010000028.1 GCA_948466735.1 uncultured Mycoplasmatota bacterium
GCAGCACCATAAGCATAAAGTGCCCAAACTTCCATTTCTCCAAATCTTTGTCCACCAAATTGTGCCTTTCCACCTAACGGTTGTTGTGTAACTAATGAGTAAGGTCCAGTAGATCTTGCATGTAATTTATCATCAACCATGTGGTGTAGTTTAATCATATACATTACACCAACGGCAATACGATTATCAAATGGTTCTCCCGTTCTACCATCATATAAAACAGTCTTTCCATCTTTATCCATATTAGCATCAGCCATTAACTTAGAAATATCTTCAGTGTGTGCACCATCAAATACTGGTGTTGCAACATGAACGTCTAAGTTTTTAGCAGCCATACCTAAGTGTAACTCTAGAATTTGTCCTAAATTCATACGTGATGGTACACCTTGTGGATTAAGCATAATGTCAACAGGTCGTCCATCTGGTAAATATGGCATATCTTCTTGTGGCAAAATTAAGGAAATTACACCTTTGTTACCATGACGTCCAGCCATTTTATCTCCAACTTGAATTTTACGTTTTTGAATGATGTATACACGAATTACTTTACTAACTCCAGCAGGTAATTCATCGTTATCTTTACGAGAGTATACTTTAATATCGTGAACAATACCGTCTCCTCCATGAGGTACACGCAATGATGTATCACGTACTTCTCTAGTTTTTTCTCCAAAGATAGCATGTAATAATTTTTCTTCTGATGTTAATTCAGCCATTCCTTTTGGTGTTACTTTACCAACTAAAATATCGCCTTCTTTAACTTCAGTACCAATGGTAACAATACCGTTTTCATCTAAATTTTTTCTTGCTTCTTCGCTAACATTTGGAATATCGCGAGTAATTTCTTCTGGTCCTAACTTCGTTTCACGACATTGCATTTCGTAATCTTCTAGATGAAGTGAAGTATAAACATCATCTTTTACTAAGTTTTCATTTAAGATAACCGCATCTTCATAGTTATATCCATTGAAGGTCATGAAAGCTACTACCATATTTTTACCTAAAGCAAGTTCTCCCATATCTGTACTTGGACCATCAGCTAAGATGGTTTTTCCTGCTACTACTTGATCACCAACTTTTACAATAGGTCTTTGATGATTACAAATACCTGAGTTTGCTAATTCAAAGTTAGCTAAGTAATAAGTATCTTTTCCTGTTTTATTTTTAACAACAATTTTCTTAGCGTCAACGTAATCTACAATACCATCAGCTTTAGCAACAATAACAACACCACTATCTTTTGCCGCAATATGTTCTACGCCTGTTCCAACGATTGGAGCTTCTGCTTTTAATAATGGAACGGATTGACGTTGCATGTTTGCGCCCATTAAAGCACGAGTTGCATCATCATGTTCCAAGAATGGAATACAGCTAGTAGTAATAGATACTACTTGTTGAGGCGATACGTCAATATAATCTACTTGTTCTGGTTTAGCTAAAATATTTTCTCCGCGAAATCTCGCATTAACTTGTGGTTCAATAATACGATTTTCCTCATCAGTTTCTACAGTAGATTGAGAAATAATAAAGTCTTGTTCTTCATCAGCAGTCAAATAATCTACTTGATCAGTAATTTGGCAGTCATTAACTTTACGATACGGCGTCATGATAAAACCATATTCATCAATTTTAGCATAACTTGCTAAAGAGGTAATTAGTCCGATGTTAGGTCCTTCAGGGGACTCAATTGGACAAATTCTTCCGTAGTGAGATGCGTTAACGTCACGTACTTCCATACCTGCTCTATCTCTTGATAAACCGCCAGGTCCTAAAGCAGATAAACGACGTTTATTGGTAAGTTCAGCTATTGGATTCGTCTGATCCATAAATTGTGATAATTGACTACTACCAAAGAATTCTTTCATGGCAGCAGTAACAGGGCGAATGTTAATTAAGGTTTTTGGTGTTACTTCTTCCATTTCTTGAGTAGTCATTCGCTCACGAATGACACGTTCCATTCTAGATACACCAATACGGAATTGATTTTGTAATAATTCTCCTACTTGACGAATACGACGATTTCCTAAATGGTCAATTTCATCAAAGTTTCCTACACCGTGAAGTAAGTTTAAGTAATATGAAACAGAAGCATAAACATCAGAAATTGTTAAATGCTTTACGCTAATTTCTTGATCATTACCTAAAATACTAAATTTTTGGTTTTTATTATTTGGATCATATATCGTAATTTTTTGTAAACGACCAAATGTATCTAAATCCGTATTAATTGGAACTTCAAAAATACCGTAACCACTTTCAAAAACTGGTTTAATTTTTTCTAGAATTTCTTTAGTAATTACTGTATCTTTTTCTAAAATAACTTCGCCATCAACAACAATATCTTGTGCGATAGTTTGATTTAGCAAACGGTCTAAGACATTTAATTTACGATTAAATTTATATCTACCAACTTTAGCTAAATCATATCTAAATTCATCAAAAAAACGGGTAATAATTTGGTTTTTAGAAGAATCAAGGGTAGCTGGTTCTCCAGGTCTTAATTTTTCATAAATTTCAATTAATGCTTCATCTGTATTTTTGGTAGAATCTTTAGCAATAGTATTTTTGATATAATCATCTTCTCCAAATAATTTGATAATATCTTCATCGCTAGATAGACCAAAGGCACGTAATAAAGTTGTTAAAGTTACCTTTCTTGTACGATCAATTCGAACATACAACACATCACGCGCATCAACTTCAAATTCTAGCCATGTACCACGTGTCGGAATAATTTGTGAAGTAATTAATTCACGACCGTTTTTATCGATTTCACGATTAAAATACACGCTAGGAGAACGCACTAATTGAGATACAATAACACGTTCTGCACCATTGATGACAAAAGTACCACTATCAGTCATCATTGGCATATCTCCTAAGAAAATTTCTTGCTCTTTTACTTCCCCTGTTTCATGATTAAATAATCTTACTTCCACCTTCAATGGAGCAGAATATGTTGTTTGACGATCTTTGCTTTCTTTTATAGAATAACGTGGTTCGTCAAAATGATAATCTCCAAAATCAATTTCTAGCGTTCCAGAAAAGTTTTCCACAGGAAATAAATCACTGAATACTTCCTTGATTCCTGTATCAATGAATTCCCAATAAGATTTCTTTTGTACTTCTAGTAAATCTTTTAATTCGTATGTATTTTTAATTCTAGAAAAACTAATTCTTTGACGGTGTTCACCACAATCAATAATTTTATAGTCCTTTGGTTGATATGTACCTTGGTTTTTAGAAACTTTCATTATATTCACCCCTATACATGTATTTTGTTTATTAAAAACACTATTTGCAAAAAAAATAACACAATACCAATTTATATTATTATCATATTTTTTTCAAGAAGTCAATGGCAAGTTACATTCTAAACAATAAAATCCCTTTTTCTTATTTCGAATAATTACAGTATACTGTTTTTCTAAGTCGGAAATAATCGATTTAGCACCTTGCTCTTTACGAATGACTAAAAATAATTTTCCATGTTCTTTTAAGTGATCTTTGGCACCAAATAAAATTTTGTAGACAATATCTTTTCCCGCTCTAATTGGTGGGTTAGTAATAATCACATCATATTTTTTATCAATATTTTGATAACAATCGCTTTCTAAGACTATAGCTTCTACTTGATTTTCTTTTAAGTTTCTTTTAGCCAAATGCAAAGCCCTACGGTTAACATCAATCATGGTCACTTTAACTGAATAATTTTTAAGAGCAAAAATTCCCATTGGTCCATATCCACAACCTACATCTAAAAGATCACCTTCAATAGAATCTTTGTTAATTGTCTCTAATAATAATCTAGTACCAAAATCCAAATAATCTTTACAAAAGACTCCCAAATCAGTATAGAAAGAGAAGGCATGTCCTGCAATTGTTGTCTCATATTTTTTTATCTTACTTTTTAACTTTTCATTACTAAAATATTGTCCCATAAACGATTCCCCTAAAAGAATAAAGAAACCAACTATAACAAAAATATATAGTTGGCTCCTTTCGTACCTAATAATATACATCATTTTATCACTAGAGTCAATAAAAATATACCTTTTTTATAAAAAAAACATATAGTTTTACACTATATGTCAAGTAATTTACTTAATTTCAACTGTTGCTCCAGCTTCTTCAAGCTTAGCTTTGATATCATTAGCTTCATCAGCAGAAATGTTTTCTTTGATAACACTATTTTCAGCATCTGCTAAATCCTTAGATTCTTTTAAACCTAAACCAGTAATTTCACGAATCACTTTAATTACACCAACTTTAGCAGCTCCCGCATTAGCTAAAATTACACTAACCATCTTAGGTCCAGCATCTTCTGCTTGTGCTCCCGCTGGTGCTGCTGCAACTGCTACTGCAGATGGGTCTACACCAAATTCTTCCTTCATTGCGTCTACTAATTCTTTGATTTCTAATAATGTCATTTCTTTTAAACTATTGATAAAATCTTCTTTTTTTAATTTAGCCATTTTCTAAATCCTCCCTTAATTGAATTTTAATTTTCTTGTTTTTGATTTGCATATAAATCTAAGCAAATAGATAAATCTCTTGCAATTCCGATCATACCGCCGGCTAACATTGTTAATAAGCCATCGCGTGATGGGATAGTTGCATATTCTGCTAACTTTTTAGCATCGGCAATACCACCGTCTACCAAACCTGCTTTTAATACTACAGCAGGATGAGTCTTAGCGAAATCAGTTAACACTTTAATTGGTGCAACTGGATCATCTCCATAAGCTAAAGCACTAGGTCCATTTAATACATCAGTTAATTCGATATTTAAATCATTCATTGCACGATGTACTAATGTATTTTTATAAATTTTGTAATCAGAACCAGTTTTTCTTAACTCACGACGTAATTGTTTTGATTCATCATCAGTTAGTTTTTGATAATTGAATAGTACAATACTAGCATGTGTATTTAAACGTTCTTTGATTTCATCAATTACCTTTTGTTTTTCTGCTAAAATTTTTACATTTGCCAAAATAAACACCTTCCTTTCTTTCGATACCATAAAGAAAAGTCTTTCATCATAGACAAAAGACTCTTAATTAAAAGATAAGTCCTCGGTAGGATTTACAAATTACCTACTGTCTATGGCACCGTCAAATTAATTGTATTATATACTATTATTTTTTATTTGTCAAAGGAATTTATTGCAATTTTTATTCCAGGACCCATTGTTGTACTAACAGAGATATTTTTAATATAATCTCCTTTTACTGTAGCTGGTTTAATTTTTAAGATATTAGCAACAAATGCATTTAAATTTTCTAATAAATCTTGTTCAGAGAATGATACTTTTCCAAGAATTCCATGAACATTTCCAAAACTATCTGTTCTATATTCTACACGTCCAGCTTTAACTTCATTAACTGCTTTAGCAACATCTACCGTTACTGTTCCTGTTTTTGGATTTGGCATTAATCCTTTAGGTCCTAATACTCTACCTAATTTACCAAGTAAAGGCATCATATCAGGTGTAGCAATCATTACATCAAACCCAAACCAATTTTCTTTTTCAATTTTTTCTAGCATATCAACATCACCAACAAAGTCAGCTCCTGCTGCTGTAGCGTTTTTAGCGTGATCTCCTTTAGCAATAACTAAGACGCGTTTTGTTTTTCCTGTTCCTTTTGGTAAAACGATTGCACCTCTTAATTGTTGATCTGCTTTTTTTGTATCTAGATTAAGACGAATAGCAATTTCAACAGATGAATCAAATTTACTAGTTGATGTTTCTTTTACTAACTTAATTGCTTCTTCTTTATCATAAATTTTATTTTTATCGATTTTTTCTATTACTTCACGATATTTTTTACTTCTTTGTTTCATAATTTCCTCCTTATGTGGTAATCGGTTTTTCCTCCCACTAGGTATAAACCTATATCTTACGTTTCACTATTCTTGAATTGCAATTCCCATATTTTTAGCAGTACCAGAAACAATTTTAATTGCTTCTTCTATAGTGTATGCATTTAAATCTGGTAATTTGATTTCTGCAATTTCACGAATTTGTTCTTTGGTAATTGTTGCGACAGTCTCTTTAGCACCTTTAACAGAACCCTTAGCAATTTTAGCAAATTTCTTAAGTAAGAACGCAGTAGGTGGAGTTTTAATGATAAAGTCAAAGCTTCTATCATCATAAATAGATATTTCTACTGGTAGGATATCTCCCATTTTTTCTCTTGTCGCGTCATTATATTTTGTACAAAACTCTTGTAGATTAATTCCAGCAGGTCCTAATACTGTTCCAACGGGTGGAGCGGGTGTAGCTTTTCCAGCTGGGATTTGTAATTTGATTTTTTTAATAACTTCTTTTGCCACGAAAAACACCTCCTAAATTTATTTCGTTTTCGCGAGTGGTTCTATCAGCATATTATGCTTCCCACTTAATATTTCTGCATAAAATCAATACAGCCCCTAAAATATATCACATTATTTTAGTTTTTGCAACTCTTTATGCACGTTCAATTTGATTTAAGTCAACTTCTACACTCGTTTCTTGACCAAAAAGGTCGACTAATAAATCAATTTTTTGCGTAGTGGAATCAATTTTATCAATGGAACCATACATACCAACAAAAGGTCCCGCAATAATTTTTACTTTTGTTCCTTCTTTTAATTCCTTATCAATATCTAGTCTACTAATTCCCATATTACTTAAGACTTTATCTACTTCATAAGGTTGTAATGGCGTCGGTTTAGCACCTTTTCCACTTGAACCAATAAATCCAGTAACTCCAGGGGTATTACGAACGATATACCACGCTTCATCACTCATGACCATTTCTACTAAAATGTATCCTGGAAACATCTTTTTAATTTTTTCTTTTTGTACTCCATCTTTTACTTCAACTTCTTTTTGCTCTGGAACAATCACGCGATAGATATAATCTTTCATATCCATGGACTCAGCGCGCATTTCAAGCTTTTCTTTTACTTTGTTTTCGTGTCCAGAGTACGTATTAACTACATACCATTGTTTATCCATATTCTCAATCCTTACCTTATACTAATGACTTAATAAATGCAAAAATCACTTCAATCAAATAGAAAAATGCTGCAAAAAATACAACAAACGATATTGTGGCTACTGAATTTTTCACCATTTCTTTTCTACTTGGCCAACGTACTTGTGCTACTTCTTTCCGCACTTCTTTGAAAAAGTTCGTTTTCTTTTTTGGCGTTTTCTCTTTTTTCTTTTGAGTCTTTGTCATTTTTTCTTTTTCCATTGCTCCACCTATTTTCTAAATTCAAAATAAAAACACGTTCTCGTGTTAGAGTTAATATAACACAAGGAGTGAGAATAGTCAATCATTTTTACCTCATTTTTCTTTATTTTCCAATGGTTCTATATACTCTTCAATTTTTCCACACATAGGACATACTCTTAATTTAAAATCAACTTCAACAGTCTCTTCATCTATATATTTAAAACCTAAAAATTTTTTTCATGCCTTTTTCCTGTTTTTACCTTTAACGTAAACCTATCTATTTCATGACCCATATCTATCCATCTTGGATAACCATAAAGTATAGCACCCGCCATTTCAACATTACACTCTCTACATTTTTTCATTTTTCCCATCCCAAAAATAATATTTAAAAAGATTAATTTACTAAATTAGCTATATTTTAACATAAGCAATAATGCAAATAAAATCGCTGTTGTTATCATTATTCCAGGAAGAACTAAAATTTTAATAAATCCAGCTTTTTCTATCGTTGGTTCTTCTTGCTTAAAAAGTTGTCCATAAGGGTTAGAATACACATAAGCTTTCCCTTGGCTATTTGCGTTTTCCCTATTATTTTCACTATTTTTATTTCCTTGATTAATCAATGATTGATAATAATCACTTTGTTGATATTTACTATAATAGTATATGGTATTTTGATATAAGACTATTTTATAATACGCAACATCTTCACTAGGTAAGTATTTCGCAAATTCTTGAAAATAAGCAGGATCTTCTAATAATTTTTTACGACTAGCAAACCATTGGTCAGCAAAATATTCTTCACAATCAGAATAAGTAGCGATTACTAACATAGCCATATCAATAAGGTTTTGTCTCATGGCAAACAACCGTTCTTCTTGAGGAGTAACATCTCTTATATAAAAATCATCTAAGCGAAAAGGAATATGAATATTATTTAGACATTGATTTTCTTGATGAACTTGTTCGATTCTTGAGTGAAGAGTCGTAAATAGCTCTTTTAATAGCTCCTTATTTGCTTTTAGTGTTTTCATATCAATTTCTACTCGATTATCCTGCATATATAATCACCCTATCTTCATTATATAACAAAGATTAGTTTCAAACAACAGAATTTAACTTTTTATCTAAGTATTTCTTCAATAATTTTCGACTTTTGTACAAATAATTTTCCACTAATCGACTAGATAAATTCAATAATTTGGCAATTTCTTTATACTTAAATCCATTAGTACGTAACTCAAAAGCACATGATTCCATGTATGGTAGTGTATGCTTAAACTCAGTTAAATATTGATATAAAGTCGTTATTTCAACACTATCTTTGGGATTAACACCAAAGGGATTAGCAATTAGGGACTCTAAGGAAACACTTGATTCAATATCTCGTTCTAAAGATAGAGCTTGATAATAAAACTCTTCTTTCGCACTTTTTGCCCGTTTAACACAGGTTTTCATCTGTCTATCAATACACAAAATAGCGAAGGTATAAAATAAATTATCATAGCTTTCATCAAATTGACTTAGTGCATTTTGTAATCCAACGTACCCTTCTTGCTTTAATTCTTCTAACTCAACACCTTTATTTTGGTATAGCCGATGATAATAATAGGCTTTTTTATCAATTAATGGTTGATATTTTTTGTACAATAAATTTGTTGCAAATTCATCATTTTCTTTAACTAAATATAAAACTTCATAATCATTTATTTTTGAATAATCCATAAGTAACCCTTTCTATTGGTTACGGATTACCTCATAAATCATAATGGCAGCTGCAACAGATGCGTTTAGACTATTCACTTTTCCCCTCATCGGTATTTTGGCAATAAAATCACAAGACTCTTTCATTAATCTACTCATTCCTTTTCCTTCATTGCCAATTATTAAGGCTACTTTTCCCTGATAATCTAATCTACGATAGTCAACGCTATTTTCCATATCAGTACCAATGACCCAAAATTGTTCTTTTTTTAGTCTTTCGATAATTTGTACCAAATTGCTAACTTGAACAACCTTCATATTTTCTAAGGCACCTGCACTCGTTTTCATCACCGTTGCATTAACACTTACGCCTCTATCTTTTGGAATAATGACAAAATCAACTCCTGCCGCTTCGGCTGTTCTAATAATTGCCCCTAGATTATGTGGATCTTCTAAATGGTCTAAAATAATAACGAATCTTGGATTTTCGCTAATCATTTCCTCAACCGAGGTGTACTGGTAATCCATAACGTCTAATATTATACCTTGATGATTTTCTTTTGCAATTCGATCTAATTCCTTTTTGTCCTTAAAAACCACGGGAATTCCGCTTTTCTCTATTAGGGAAAAAAGCATTTTATCTTTAAAATTAGTCTCCAAAAAAGCTTTTTTAATCTTTTTTGATTTTTTTAACATTTCTATAGCAACGTTTCTACCATACACTAACATACTGGATACTCCTTTACAATATAATCCATAATTTCCATAACACGGTCTTGTTTTTTCGCTAATTTTAAATACCCAATAATAGCTTCTAATGCAGTTGCATATTTATAAGTAATGATGTCACAACTTTTAGGGCGATGGGATGATGAATGATTTCTTGCTCTTGTTCCTATTTCTAACTCTTCGCTTGTCAATATGTTTTTATTGATTAAACCTTGATAAATTTTTGCCTGATTTTTAGCACTTACATAATTTATTGCAAGTTCTTGTAAATCATTTACTTTCGCAATATTTTTATTAATTAAATACTCACGAATATAGTTTTCATATACACTATCCCCTAAATAAGCAAGTACTAAAACATTGATTTGTAATATATCCATAATTCCTCCATAGAAAAAGATGGAATTTTTCCTTCTATCTATCATCTCTATCTAAGACAATTAACACTAATCTTAGAATTTGTAAAATAGTATTGGCTAATCCTGCTACATAAGTATAAGCAGCTGCTTTTAACATACTTTTGCTACCTGTTAACTCTTCATGAGATAAAATATTTTGTCTTTCTAATTGAACTAACGCTCTTTTTGAAGCATCAAACTCCACAGGTAAAGTTACCAATTGAAAGATTAAAATTAATAAAAGTAGGGCAATTCCACCCCAAGCCAAGTTAATATAGCCAAATAATAAACCAATAAATAATACAATATATCCAAATTTTGAACCAAAATTAACAAAGGGTACAAGCATCCCACGAATTCGAATCATGATGTAATTATCTTTATCTTGAATAGCATGACCTACTTCATGAGCAGCAACACTAGACGAAGCAATTGTTGTACCATGAAAAATTTCTTTGGATAATCTTACTACTTTTCTACTAGGGTCATAATGGTCAGACAAAACCCCAGATGTTTCTACCACATGAATATCTTCTAAACCGTTCGCATCTAATATTTGTCTCGCCACCTCAACACCAGTTAATCCATTTTCATTTTTTATTCTTTTATATTTTCCATAGCTTTTATTAACATAAGCATCAGCAACAATGGTAATAATTGACGCAATGACAATTAATATCCATCCTGTTAAATCCATTCCATAATATATCGGCATACACTCCTCCTTTATAAGCGTTCATATGTCGTTTGATCTTTACTATCTTTTAAGCGAATTCCTAAAGCGAGTAACTCATCACGTATCAAATCTGCTTTTTGATAATCTTTATTTTCTTTTGCTAGCGCCCTTTCCTTAATTTTCTCTTGTACAAAACAATCTAATTCATGCACTACTTTTTCTTCTTTTTTTAATAAATCTAGTGATAACACAGTATCAAAAGAACGTATTAGGAATAATTTCGTTGTACCTGTTAATTTTTCATCTTTTATCACATCATATAATATCGTTAACATCATTGAAGTATTTAAATCGTTCCCAATAGCATCCTTAAACTTTTCTTGATAAGATAGAGCAAAATCTTCTTGATAAGCTCCTTCTTCACCTATAGATTCTACTTTTGATTTTAATTTACGATAAGAAGATGCAGCAATATTTAAAGACTCTTCACTAAATAATAGTTGTTTTCGATAATGACTCCCTAAGCAAAAATAACGATAACTTAACGGAGAAAATCCTTGTTTTTCTAGTGCAGATACAGTTAATATTTCACCATTTGATTTACTCATTTTCCCTTTAGCATCATTTAAATGTTCTCCATGCATCCAAAAGTTACACCATTTATGTCCAAAATAAGCCTCACTTTGTGCAATTTCATTGGAGTGATGAGGAAAAATATTATCAACTCCTCCACAGTGAATATCAAGATATTCTCCTAAGTATAAAGAAGCAATTCCAGAACATTCAATATGCCAGCCAGGATATCCTACACCCCAAGGTGAATCCCATTTCATCGCTTGATTTTCAAATTTTGATAAGGTAAACCATAATCCAAAGTCAAAAGGATTTCTTTTTGCTGTATCATGTTCTACTGTATCTCTAACTCCTATCATCAACTCTTCAGCTACTTTTCCTGATAACTGATAGTAATTTGGAATTTTGCTAATATCAAAGTAAACGTTTCCATTAGAAATATAAGCATACCCATCTTTTAGTAGTTTTTCTACCATTTTAACATATTGATCAATATGAGCACTTGCCTTTTCTACTATCTTTGGCTTTTTAACATTTAACTTTTCTAAATCTTGAAAAAAAGCTTTTGTATAAAAGTCAGCAATCTCCTCAACCGTTTTTCCTTCTCTTTTCGCCCCTTTTTCCATTTTATCTTCACCAGTATCGGCATCACTTGTCATATGTCCAACGTCAGTAATATTCATTACCCGTTTTACTTGATAGCCGCAGTATTCTAATCCTTTTTGTAATATATCTTCAAATATATATGTACGAAGATTTCCAATATGAGCATAGTAATATACCGTAGGTCCACAAGTATACATTTTAACGATTCCTTTTTCATTAGGGACAAATTCATCCACACTTTTCGTTAACGTATTATAAAATTTCAATATTTCCACCTCTTTTTTATTATTTATGTTAAGATAAACGTTTTAATACCGCATCTTTTCCCAATAAGAATAAGGCTTCTGGCAATTCAGGTCCATGCATTTGTCCTGTTGTTTTTATACGAATTGGCATATAAAGAAGTTTTCCTTTAGCACCTGATTCTTCTTTAGTATTTAAAATGGCTTGATTAATATTTTCAACTGTCCAAGTAATATTTTCAATTTGGTTTTTGAATACCTCTAAAGTATGAGAAATCCCATCTTGTTTCATAAATTCGACCGCCTCATCACTAATGATTATCTCATCTTGGAAAAATAAGCTTACTAATTCTACAATTTCTCTACCATAAGATAAATGATTTTGATAAATTCGAATTAATTCCCTTACCCATTCTTTTGACTTATTACTTAAATCATAAGTATTCTCTAAAAAAGGCATCACTAACTTATATACCTCGTCTAAAGATAGTTTTTTAATATACTGCCCATTAATCCATTGTAACTTTTTTACATCATAAATTGCTGGAGAGTTATTAATTCTATGATAGTCAAAATTTTCTATCAATTCTTGCATGGTAAAGATTTCTTGATTGTTTATTGGAGACCATCCTAGTAAGGCTAGATAATTAATAATCGCATTTGGCAAATATCCGTCATTATATAAATCCATGAAAGAAGCATCTCCTTCACGTTTAGATAACTTTTTGCCACCTTCTTTTACAATATGAGGTAAATGAATATATTCTGGAGACGTCCAATTGAAAGCTTGGTACAATAAAAGATATTTTGGTGTTGAAGATAAATACTCGTTTCCTCTTACAACGTGAGTAATATTCATTAAATGATCGTCAATAACATTAGCGAAATTATACGTAGGATATCCATCCGATTTAATTAAAATTTGATCTTCTAATAAAGCATTTTCAACAGCAATGTGTCCATACACTAAATCATCATAGGAAGTTATTCCATCTTTTGGCATCGCTTGACGAATCACGTAAGGGGTATGATTTGCTAGTTTTTCTAAAATTTCTTCTTTGGATAAATTACGACAATGTCCATCATATAAGAAGGCTACTTTTCTTAAACTAGCTTCTTCTCTTAATTCTTCAAGTCGTTCTTCATCACAAAAACAATAGTAAGCTTTTCCCATATCTACTAGTTGTTTAGCATACTTTTGATAAATATCTAGGCGTTCACTTTGATAATATGGGCCATATTCTCCGCCTTGCATAGGTCCCTCATCTACATGAATATCACATAAAGATAGGGTATCTGTAATAAACTTTACCGCATCATCAACAATTCTTTTTTGATCTGTATCTTCAATTCTTAAAATAAATGTTCCATTTTCTTTTTTAGCAATTAAATACTCAAATAATGCACTTCTTAAATTTCCTAAATGCATATATCCCGTAGGACTTGGTGCAAATCTTGTTCTTATTTTTTCCATTTCTCTCACCTGCCGTTATTATATCACAATTTATAGTGTATGCAAACGAAAAGAATAGCAAATTTTCAATTGTTTTCTTAATTTTTTTCTTTTTTATTCTCTATTTGATCATTCTAAGTTTTCTAACTTCTAATCTAATTTATCACCTTTAAAAATATTAATTATAATCATAAATTTTTTTATAATAAAGTGAAAAAGAAACATATTATGAAGTGAACACCATTCTGTTCACAAAATAAAAAGACATGTGATAAAATAACACTTATCGAAAGGTAGGTGTTATTTTTTATGGGAAAACATTATATAGAGGAATTTAACATAAAGGTTTTAAATGAATATAAATCTAGTAAATATGGTGGTTCTGATAGTGTATCAAAAAGAAATAAAATAAGCAAAAGTACTTTATGGAAGTGGATTATAAAAGATAGAAAATATGGTTTTGTCATTAATGATATTGAAAATAACCGAGGACGTTCTAAAGAAGAAAGTATTGATTATAAAGACACAGCGAGAGAAAAAGTAACATTTATTAATTTATATATTAATAAGTATAAGCTTTCAAATATGTGTGCTCATTAGATATTAGTCAAAGAACTTATTATAAATATCCATAATAGCGAAGATAAAGATTATTACGATTATTTATTGATAAAAGAAATATTTGATGAATCAAAAGGTACATATGGGTATCGTAGGATTTGTGAAGGTTTATTAATTAAATATGGTGTAATATTTAATCACAAAAAGGTCAAAAGAATTATGAAAAAATACAATATTCAACCACAGTATATAAAAAGAATAAAACGTGTAAGATATAAAAGAATAGAATCAAATGTGAAACCCAATTTAGTAAAAAGGAATTTTAATGTTGATAAAGAGAATCAAATTTGGACAACAGATATTACATATCTAATTTTTAATGAGAAACGTGATTATTTATCAACAATATTAGATTTATGCGATAGAAAAATAGTAGCATATCAAATATCAAAATTTAATGATTTAAAAATTGTGATAGATACATTAAATGAAGCAATAGCAAAAAGAAAAGATGTATCTAGATTGATCATTCACAGTGACCAAGGTTACTAGTATACATCTTATGAATACAAAGCCATATGCGAATCAAAGGGTATACAAATTTCTATGTCTCGAAAAGGAACACCGATAGATGATTCTCCAATGGAATCTTTCCATGCACTACTTAAGAAAGAAACTTTGTATAATAATGATATCACAAATTTAAATGAATATATAGCTTTAGTTGAAGATTGGTTAGAATTTTATAATACTAAAAGATTAAAAAATAAGCGAACGTTTTACTTTCGCGAGTCTGTAAATAAAATTGTGTAAATAGAAAATCTTTCCATGATAAAATAAAAG
>CAOKBR010000029.1 GCA_948466735.1 uncultured Mycoplasmatota bacterium
GCAAAGAAAAACCCCGTAAATACGGGGAATAATCCAAAGTGGTGTCTCCGAAGCGATTCGAACGCTTGACCGATCCCTTAGAAGGGGATTGCTCTATCCAACTGAGCTACGGGGACAGATAATCAATCAACAAATTGATTATACACGATTTTTCCTTTTTATTCAAGAGAATATCTCATATTTTTTGCAAATTCTTGATTTTCTACCTTAAAAATGACCTCATTTACTGGATAATTATCAAAAACCGAATACGAAATAGTATAAATGACCTCTTCTAAAATTTGGTTTTCATCATTAAAAATGGCATCATTAAAGTTTAAAATCATTTGATCATTTATCTCTTCATACCCTAGAAGCTTCACATTCTTATTTAAAAAGCTCATTAAATTAGGTTCATAAATATAATTACTTGCTAACTCATCAATGATAATTTTAATTTTATCTTTTGTATCATTCACATACTTCGTAACAGGAACATAATAATTACTAGATGATAGTTTTAAAACGTAATATAAATTTACCTTAGTAATATCTTTAGGTTCAGTAAAAGAATACACTTTATTAATACCGATATCTTTTGTTAAGACTTTAGGTAATTTATTTAATGATGGTAAAGCAACATTTAAGTCTACTCCCTCAATTTTAATTTGTAAACCAGTAACATTTTCTAGTGATAAAATACTATAAGTTAAGGCTTCAATTTGTTTTAACATTAAGTTATCACTAGTATCTAGAAAGTCATTCGATAAATCAATCGTCACAATTTTATCCTTTAACTCTACCTTTTTTACTGTTGTCGTTGGATTCATCATCCCTTTTAGGGTATAAAAAGAGTTTGATTCACGATCTTTTAAGGAATCTACTATTTTTTCAACTTGTTTTTGAATATCTTCTTCATCCACTAAAACCTTAGTTTGAACTAGTTGATTTTCTTTATTTAACAAATAAACATACGAGTTACCTAATCCTGTCATGTACTCTATTTCAAGATTCATTGGCAAATCTTCATTCTTATTAACAGGAATTAAATACACAACCAATAAAATTAACACCGTTAGCGAAGTGATAAAAATCTTATTCAATGCTTTTCTTAACAACATAAAAATCACCTATTTCACTATATGAAAAATCGTACTAGATTAGTACGACATCAAAGAGAAATTTCTTTTAATTTTAATAATTCAATCACTGCACAAGCTCGTCCTTTAACTCCTAGTTTTTGCATCGCGTTAGAGATATGATTTCTCACTGTTTTTTCACTAATTCCAAGTAAAACGGCAATTTCTTTTGTAGACTTGTTCATAATTAAATAATCAAATACTTCCTTTTCTCTACTAGTTAAAATACTCCTTCCCATAACTCCTCCTTATTTGGCTTTCTATTTTCTTTTATAGTATTGTATGATAGCTTAATAAAAGGTTGTGGGAGTATTGCCTATTTTTTTCTAAAGAAAAAGAAGAGGTGCTCTTCTATTTACTCATTAATTCACAAATCATGCTACTAAATTCTACTGGGTTATCAATAGATAAGCCTTCAATTAATCGTGCTTGATTATATAATAGTTTAGTATACTCTTCTAATTTTTCTAAATCTTTTTGATATAAATCTTTTAATGTCTTGGCAATTGGATGATTAGCATTAATTTCTAAAACGGTTTGGGCTTTTACCTTCTCATCCGTTGGCATATTGTTTAATACTTTCTCCATTCCAACTGATAAACTTCCTTCATTGCTAAGACAAACAGGATGATTCTTTAAACGATGCGTTAAGCGAATGCCATTAACATCGATGAATGTTTTCATTTTATCAAATAATTCCTTATTAGCCTCGTTTTCTTCTTCTAGTTTTTTCTTTTCTTCTTCACTATCAAGATTAAAGGATTCACTAGCAATGTTAACAAATGACATATTTTCATATTGTCCTAGGGTTTGTAATACAAATTCATCAACGTAATCGGTTAAATATAGTAAATCAAATCCTTTATCTTTTACTAGTTCCACTTGAGGAAGTAAGTCAATCTTATCAATAGTCTCTCCTACTGCATAATAAATTTTATCTTGTCCATCTTTTTTATTTTCAACGTATTCTTTTAAAGTAATTAACTCTTTTTTCTCATTAGAATAGAATAAAATTAAATCTTTTAACTCGTCTTTATCCATTCCAAAACGATTGTATACGCCAAATTTTAATTGCATTCCAAAAGCTTTAAAGAATTCTAAGTATTTCTTTTTATCTTCTTTTAGTAAGTTTTCTAACTCTGATTTAATCTTCTTTTCAATACTTTTAGCAATAGTATGTAGCGTTTTATCTTGTTGTAACATCTCACGAGAAATATTTAGTGATAAATCTTCTGAATCGACTAGTCCTTTAACAAAGCTAAAGTAATCAGGTAATAAATCACTACATTTTTCCATAATCATTACCCCGTTAGCATATAATGCTAGCCCTTTTTCATATTCCTTGGTGTAATAATCGTATGGAGCATGAGATGGAATATACATCAAGGCATGGTAAGAAGATAACCCTTCAGCATGCGAATGAATTACATGAAGTGGTTTTTCATAATCATAGAACTTTTCTTGATAAAAATGCCCGTAATCATCATCAGTTACTTCTTTTTTATTTTTCTTCCATAATGGAATCATGCTATTGATAGTTGTTAATTCTTTATGAGTTTCTATTTTCTCACTATCTTCTTTTTTATGTTGATGTTCAATCTCCATTTGAATTGGATAACGAATATAATCAGAATATTTCTTAATGATTCCTTGAATTCGATAAGACTCTAAGAATTCATTCATTGACTCATCATCTTTAATGGACAAAGTAATAATGGTACCATAATCTTCTTTATCACATTTTTCAATGGTATACCCATCTACTCCCGTAGAAGACCAATGATAAGCTTGTTTTTCTCCATAAGCTTTAGTCACAACATCGATTTTATCACTTACCATGAAGGCTGAATAAAATCCTACACCAAATTGGCCAATGATATCAATGTCTTGATGTTTATCTTTGTTTTCTTCACGGAAAGCCTGAGTTCCACTTTTGGCAATCGTACCTAAGTTTACCTCTAGTTCACTTTCATTCATTCCACATCCATTATCAGAAATAATCAATTTTCTATTTTCTTTATCGATGTCAATTCGAATATAAAAATCTTCTTTTTTTAAGTTTATTTTTTTATCGGTTAAAGAACGATAATATAATTTATCAATCGCATCTGAAGCATTAGAAATCATCTCTCTTAAGAAGATTTCTTTATTGCTATAAATGGAATTAATCATTAAATCTAATAATTTCTTAGATTCTGCTTTAAATTGTTTTTTCATTGCTCACTCATCCTTTTCTCATCTGATAAAGCAGGCCAAAACCTGCTTTACGCTTACTGAATTTCTATTCTTTTTCTTGTGTCTACTGCATCCATTTTAGGTACTACAATTTTTAAAGTACCATCCCTAAATTCAGCAGTGATATTACTAGGATCAACATCTCCTATCATAAAGGAACGTTGATATTTTCCATAGCTACGTTCACGGCGAATATATTTTTTATCTTGATTTTCATCGTTTACTTCTTCATTTTTCTCTGCTGTAACATTTAAGTGTCCATCTTTTATTTCGATATTAATATCTTCTTTAGTAAAACCAGGAACATCTAATTCAATATGATAATTCCTATCCTTTTCATAGATATCGCACTTCATTAGATCCATTTTTTCAATTGGCATAAAATGATCGAAAATGTCGTCTAAATTATATAGATTTCTTGGAATTAGATCCATATCTATCACTTTCCTTTCATTAAACATTCTAACACTTCGTTTAGCACTTGTCAATAGTAAGTGCTAAATTTTTTATTAAGAAAAAGATAAGGTGAGCTTACCTATTCTACTACCTCGTTTAACTGTCCTTCCATTTGATTAATAGCTTTTGTAATTTTAGTGGCCTCTGCTTTTTCTAACGTGTACCATCCTTTTTTAAAAGCTAATTCAAAAGTTTCTCGTTGCATATCTTGTGCTTCTTGAAATAAAGGAAACAATTGTTGGTAAAGTGTTTCATTACTCATTTCATTTAAGGCAATTGAATAATTATTGGTAATATTTTTTAAGCATTCAAGTAAGCTATTTAAGTAATTTTCATCATTCATTTCCTTGGTTTTAGGAACTTCCGTTTTAGGGTTTCCTACTGTATTTTGATTCATATTATCCTCCTATTTTCAACATGTCTAATAATTTGGTAATGTGTTGTTTATGCATGATGGCAATACGATTTGCTAATTGTTTTATTTCTTCGTCACTAATTTCATTAGCAAAATGAAACGCTTTTTTACTATCTGTAAAATTCCAGTGCATCATATCTTCGATGTAAGATAAGTCTTTTGTTGAAATCATATTTGGTACTTGATTCATGTTTATCTCCTTTCTTTTTTAATATGAGGAAAATGATAATGATTTATACGAAAAAAGAACAAATTGTCTATTGTTCTTTTGGTTTTTATTAAATTATGCTAACGCTGATAAAAAGGCGTTGGCACTTGTACAATCAGCAACTAGTTTATGATAGTAATCTTCTTTTGCTTCGTTGAATTTCATCACTACTTCTTCATTGATTTCATCATCTGATAGGCTAAAGGATACCCACGCATTTCTAATATCACAAATAACGTTATATAAAAGAAATTGATTTTCTTTAATTTTATCTAATTGATTTAAAATATCGTCCCACTTGGTATTAATTTTTTGTTCACTACTTTCACTTTCATATAAACGATATGCTCCTGCTACTCCTGTTAAGGTATTTACTCTTCCTGTTACAAAATATTCATACATCGTTGTTAAAGAAATTAAATCACTATACTTAGGATACACAGCATCTAAGCTAAGAAGGTCATTTCTTGTTTTATATAATTCCATTAATTTGCTTTTCATCTCTTCAATCGTGTTTTGATAAAAATCAAATTGTTCTTTTACTTGGTAATATTCCATCTTGTACTCTACAGGAATTTCATATTTTTCCATAACTTCTTCTAGCTGTTCTTTATTAATTTCTGCTTCTGATGTTAATAGTTTCATTAATCCATCAATTTTAGCCGTAATTAATTCACTCACTTTTCGAGCATACTCACTATATTTTAAATCAAAAGCATCTTTTTCAATTTTATATTGAGTATATTCTTTTTCATATACTTTTTTTTCTGTTTCATATTCTCTTCGGCTAATTTCATACTCTGTTAAGGCATCAGCATATTGTAATTTTTTTGTATTATAGTCTTTCATTAATTGTTGATTTTTTTCTTCAATTTTCCTTTTATTAAAGAAGCTCACCTTCTCTAGTACTAATTCTTCAGGTAACACTGGTCTAACAGGTACCTTAGGCTCTTCTGGAGCAATGGGACACTCTTTTAAGGAAACTTTATCAATTCCATGCTCTTCTAGAAAATGATCTTTTTCAGGATTATCATCTAAATCGGTTAATTTAATGACCCATTCTTCAATATTTTTCCGAAATAAGGAAATTGTTCTTTGTAATAGGCGTCCTACTGGTTTTTGCTTTTTCATTAAAACTTTAATTTCTTCTTCTAATACTTGAATATGTTTATTAATGTGAATTAAGTTAAATAATAAATCCTTAGCATTTACTGCTTGATTAGAAAAACTCTCATCACTTTTTTCTTTACTGTACATATCATAAAAGTTATTAAAGTTACTTGCTACAGCATACGTGTCTTCTTGATCAAAATAATTTTTACATTTTACTGAGTTAATATAATCAACAGACTCAATTAATGTTCCATTACAAATAGGACAATCAATATTTTCATCTTTAGTAAATTTAATGGACAAGTTTTCAATTTTTCCTTTATTTAAGGTAAATACATAGGGTACTTCAATATTATAGTTATATAAAAGTAAATTTCCGCTTTGATAACTTACGTTTAGTTGTTCTTCATTTACCGAAAAGTCTTTATTAATGATGCCATTAAATAAAAGATTACGATATTTGTTTTCTAATTCAATCCGTCTATTTCTAGTCGCTAATCCCCAAGAGTCACCAGGTTCTTTTTCAGAATAAGTAAAGTGAATCGCCTCTTTTACAAAATCTTCTTTTTGAAAACGTTGTAATAAGGCTTCTTCTTCATCATTTATTTTTAAAATTAAAGAACCACACTTATTACAAATAAATGGTTTATTTCCTTCTTTCAAATCAATAATCGCCATACTTCCAACTCCTAACGATAATGTGCTGTATGAGCTAATATTCTATCACAATTTACAAAATTTGGGAAGATTTTATTAAAGATTTTCTATTTATTTTTATCTAATATAGCAAAAATCCACCTATTCTCTAGGTGAATTTTCTTATTTTTCAATTACCGTTACCATGCTAACACCATATGACTCATGGAAATAAATAATACCTAATTTACTTCTAGATACTCTTCAAGAGTAATTCCTTGTTGGTAAATTTTTGTCGCAACATCTACACCAACATATCTAATATGCCATGGTTCGTATTTGTATCCAGTGATATCTTCTTTTCCTTTTAAATAACGAAGAATAAAGCCATACTTATGACAGTTTTCGTGTAACCATTTTCCTTGAGGAGTTTCTCCAAAATTATCATCAATTGCCCCAACATCAAAGGCTAGTCCTGATTGATGTTCACTTTCCCCAGGTTTTGCTGAATAGGTGTTTGCTAATTCTTCTCCATCCAGCAAAACGTTACGGTTATAAATGGCTTGCTGAGTTTGATAAGAACGAAAACCTGAAACCATAGATAGATTATATCCTAAACTACGGGCTTCATTTTGCATTTTTTCTAATGCTTGATAAGCAGTAGAATTTACTCCTGGATTATAATTACTTGGTAAATGATACTTTTTATTAACAAGAAGAATGCCCTAGTTTAATGGTAGGATTTTCTACAACAGGACGTTTTTTCACTGTAATAATTCTTGTTACTGATGATTTGTTTCCACTAGAGTCTTCTACTTCATAAGTAATGGTATACTCTCCTTCTTTTTGATTATCTAAGGTAGTATTCACCCTAACTTTATCCGTAATATCTCCATCATAATTATCTAATGCTTGATACCCAGATTCACGATATTCTTCCTTTTCATATATCGTAACATCACTTTCTTTAAGTTCGATAACTGGAACAGTGGTATCTACTACTTGAATACTTCTCTTAACCTTCTTCTTAGTCATCATATTTTGAATGGAATATTCTAGTTCATAATTTCCAATTTTTTTAACATCTACATTTCCTGCTACTTGATAAGATTCCTTAGTTCCTTCTACCTTAACCCCTTTTTCTTGGTATGTACTATCAACTTCTAAAGTAAGAAAATCTTCTCCAATCAACGTAATTTTTAAAAACGGATTAGCAAAAGCATAAAAGATAATTCCTACTCCAAAAATTGTTACTGTAATCACCAAAATCAAAACGATGATTTTCTTTTTCATGAAAACTCCTATTTTTCTTCTTTATCTTCTAATTCTAGGATGATATTTTCTATTTTAATTTCACTATCACTAACACCAACTTTTAAATCTTTAATAAATAAAGTGGCACTAAAATCTTTAATTGATGCATTTATCGCTTTAGCAACATCACTCGTTACACTTAATTCCATAAAAGAAATCGGTGTTTTTAAGGAAACATTATGATTTGTTTTTTCACCACGAGCTTGACTAATGATATCAACAATCACATCTCCATTAACTAAAGCCTTTTTAAAGTCATAAGTTAAAGGGGTAATTTTAGTTAGATGAATAGATTTTTCTTGATGATAAATCTCTTGATAAATCTCCTCAGTAATAAACGGGAAAAAAATACTAAAGTCTTGTAATAACTTATATAAAAGTGTATACACCGTTTTTTGTCCAGAATATCTAGCCGTGTTTCCAAACTCTTCAGGTCGATAAAGTCGATGTTTAACAATCTCAATATAATTATCACAGAAATTCCAAAAGAACTTCTCTAAATGATTTAAGGCTAGACCAATTTCATAATCTTCTAAATACTTAAGGAATCCTTCTTCCATTTCTTGATATTTTCCAATAATCCACTGATCAAGATACTCAAAATGTTCAACTTCTTTATCAATATAATCTTCTAAATGCATCTCAATAAACTTAGCAACATTAAAGATTTTGTTTACTAACTTTCTACCACGTAAAAGGGTTTCTTCACTATAAATGATATCAGTTCCTAATCGTCCTGATGCTGCCCAGTAACGAATAACATCTGCTGAATACTGATTGATTAAGTCAATAGGTTCAACTTTACTATTACCTTTACTCTTACTAATCTTCTCCCCCTTACTAGCCATAACAAATCCTGAAATCATCACATTATCCCAAGGTCGCTCATTAAAGTGATAAAAGCTTTTAACAATGGTATAAAAGTCCCACGTACGAATAATTTCGCTAGCATTTGTTCTTAAACTCATCGGTTTTAAATACTTTTCAAAATTATCTTTTTCCTTATACCGCATATTGATTAATGGTGTTATTGATGATGTTGCCCAAGTATCCATAACATCCGTCTCAGGAATAAATTCTTGACATCCGCAGGAGCACTTACTTACTTTAGGCTTATCAACTAATGGGTTAACAGGTAAGTCTTCCACCTTAGCAAAAATAGGATTACCACAGGATTTACAGTACCACACTGGAAAAGGTACACCAAAATAACGTTGACGAGAAATACACCAATCCCATGCAATATTGTTTACCCATTCATCATAACGTGCTTTCATATACTCTGGATGCCACTTAATCTCATTTCCAATTTTTAAGAAGTCTTCTTTATGGTTCATAATATCAATAAACCATTGCTTCATTACAGCATACTCTACTTCTCTTCCGCATCGCTCATGGGTTTGTACTTCATGCTCTAATTCTTCGATTTTTTCAATAAACCCACCCTGCTCTAGGTCTTCAATAATTTTACTTCTCGCTTCTTTAATCTTTAACCCACCGTAGTTAGGAATAGAATCAATAATTCTACCTTGGTCAGTAAAGATATATTTTAATGGTAAATTATACTTTTTCCACCACTCAATATCAGTTTGATCCCCAAAGGTACAACACATTACCACACCTGTTCCTTTATCAATAGCAACCTTTTCATCACCCATGATAGGAACGATAACGTCAATTACTGGAATATGGGCATGTTTCCCAATTAAATGATTGTGCTTAGGATCGCTTGGATTCACAAAGACACAAACAATCGCTGGTAATAATTCTGGACGCGTTGTAGCAATCGTAAACTCTAAATTATCTTCTACGGTTTTAAAATGAATATAATTAAATGTCGTTTTGATTGTTTTTGTCTCTAACTCTGCTTGAGCAATAGAAGTTAAGCATTCATTACACCATAAGGCAGGACTTTCTTTATGATAACAATGTCCTTTTTCTGCTAATTCTAAAAATGAAGTTTGACTAATTTTAATGGTTGATGGACTAACCGTTTTATAATGAATATCCCAATCAGTACTAACACCCATTTTACTAAATAGTTCTTCAAATTCTTTTTCGTATTTATCCGTTGTCTGATAGCATAATTTAGAAAATGCTTCTCTTCCTATTTCATGAGCACGCTTTCCTTGTTCTTTTTCTACTAATCTCTCACTTGGTAGGCCATTATCATCAAACCCAAAAGGATAAAAAATATTATACCCTGATAGTCTTTTGTATCGTGCAATCATTTCTGTTTGAGAGTAGGAAAAAACGTGTCCAATGTGAATTTTCCCATTTACTGTCGGAGGTGGCGTATCAATAGAAAACACCTCACGATGATCAGGCTTAAATTGATAGATTTTGTTTTCCTTCCAATAATTTAACCATTTTTCTTCTTTTTCTTTAGCATTATATTTCTTATCTAACATAAAGTTCAATCCTTTCTTTTTTAAAATAAAAAGACACAATCATAAGGATGGAATAATTCCATGGTACCACCTTAGTTTGTATCTTCTCATCATCTTAACGCGATGGATACGTGTCTATTTACTATAATTTCAATAGACCACTCCGTTGCTACTTTCCCATTATTCTTTTATCCATTTCCACCTACCATGGACTCTCTATGAAAAGAAATAATGCTACTCCTCAACTTCTGCTTTGTTGTTAAGGATATTATAACGGATAAATTACTTTTTTTCAATAGAAAATTAACTAACTTATCACTATAATTCTAGAGAAATCAATCATATGTCACACCTTTTATAAAATTAAAGATATTCTTATAATTAAGTTGTACATAAATATTCTTTAACAATTTGGCTATATTATTATATCTAGCATTTTTTATTGTATATTCACATAATCTCTTCCTATATCTCATTTCTTCTGTTATAATCTTCATTGATACCACTCTTTCGTATAATTTTGTCGTTCAACTCAATTATACTAGATAGTATCTTTTTTTATTTTATTTTTGTGACATATGTATTATAACTCAACAAAAACTTAAAAATAAAAAGCCAGTTTTCCTAACTTTTTACCTTTTGATAATTTATAGCGTCATTCTTGCTATTTTGTTTTTCTAATTCCTTTAACATACGAATCATTTTAGGAATTATCACTAAGTTAAGATGACGTCGTTCATCACTAGTTAACTTAGATTCCTTTAAACCTTGTAAGTCTTCTCCTAAATCTAATTTTATTAAAGATAATTCTTCTTTGGTTAATAAACTTAATACCATATCAATACTTTCTTTAGAATAACCCGAAAATTTTTGATAAATAGATGTTCCTTTTGATTTTTTCTTCGTTTCTTCTTCTTTTTTTATTTGCCAATTAATACTAGATGAATAAGTAACTTTACGGCTTAACGAATTGGGTGATTCTTCTTCCCATATATTAGATTTAAACATTGGCATACTTCGATAATCTTCTAAATGCACTAAATGATGAGGTTTTCTTAATTTCACTAAAGCTTGATTTTCAATTTGACGAATTCGCTCACGAGTAACCCCAAAAATTTTACTTACTTCTTCTAGAGTATAAACTTTACCGTTTTCTAATCCAAAACGAAGTTCTAACACTTTGATTTCTCTTTCACTTAATTTACCGATCATATATTTTTTTAATTGGTCTTTTAACTCTTTTCTTATATATAAATCTTCTACGGATAATTCATCTGCTATTAATATTTCTTCAAAAGAATTACCATTATTATATGAAAAACTTTGTTCAATACTACCATAAGAGGGATGATTAACATAGTCGCTTATACCTAAAGTAGTAGACATCTCCCAATTCATTTTTTCTGAAATTTCTTCCATTGTTGGACTACGATCAAACTCTTCTTTAAAACTTGCTACTGCTTGATGATATAATTTTATTTTCTCTACTACATGAGCAGGACGTCTAACTAAACCATTTTCTGCTAAGGCGTGCTTAATAAATCGCAAAATCCAGTAATAAGCATAAGTAGAAAACTTGTTTCCACTATTAAAATCATAATTTTCTAAGGTTTTTATTAAACCTAGATTTCCAAATTGAATTAAATCCAAAAACTCCATTCCACGATTTAAATATCTTCTAGCAATACTAATAACAAGGCGCAAATTACATTCTAGGAAATATTTTCTTGCTTCCATATCTCCATTTTGAATTTTTATTAAATAGTTTTTTTCTTGTTCCCTTGTTAATAAAGGTCTTTGACTAATTTCTTTAAGGTATAGACAAAAATTATTATCTTGAATATCATCGATATTAACATCATTATCACAAGAGTAATAATCATCTAACATAGAGTAAGTATCAAGAATTAATAAAGTTGTCTCATCTAAATCAATAATGAAATTCCCTTGTTGTCTTTGATTTTGATTTTTTGTATAAAATTCACTCACTAATTGGTGAAATTTAGAATTTTCTTTTAAAAGCTCACCAATATCATCCATATTTAATCCTGGCACCACTTGTTTTAAGTAAGAACTCACCTTTAATAAAGTATATAAATTATTCCCACCTTTTTCAACTTGGCTTGTGATATAAGCATTAATTTTATCTTTTTCCATAACCTGTTATCCCCCTTTTTGGCATTTTCCTATTATATCACACTATTCACCAATACTCAAGTGTTTTAATAATTTTAACTGGTAGGTTTTGACAAAATCATTCATTTTTTGTTGTCCTTCGTTTAAAATTTGGGCTTTTTCTTTAATTAAATCTTCTAATTGATAAACATCTTCATCTGTTGGTGTTTTAAAATAACAACGATCTAGACATTCTTCTACAATTAAATCGCTTCCTCTACGAATGGGAGAGGTGGCATGACAATAATGTTCTAGGTTTAGTCCATCATGCCTTCCTGATAAGCCGTAAGAAGAAAAGTAATAGGAATTAAAGGCTTCTTCTAGAAAAGGATTATAGATAGCATTTTTTTCTCCTTCTGCTTTTTTTAGTAATTCTACTAATTGATTTTGATCTTTTTTACTTGATAAATGGTTAATTCTTTTTAACAAAGGATAGTCATGTTTACTAAAGTATTCAGCAATTTGGTTATTCGCTAATAACATCGTTGACATGACAATCTTTCCTGCAATGGTATGATCATCCATCTTCAAATCAGTATAATCAGGCTCCGTATTTTTTACTAGTTGATATACTCTACCTATTGGGTAAATCTTAGATAAAATCCCTGCTACTTCATAAAGTGATGTTAACGTATCATAATAAGGATTGGTTATTCTTTGTTCACATAAAATGTGGTTCACTTCTTCATCAGTCATGTTTTTATTAACACAAATGATGGTTTTTTGAAAGTTTTGACTAACAATTTCTCCTTTTGGACTAAGTTCAAAAAAGTAAGAATTGGCTAAATGGTCTTCTCCTTGTTTTAAGGCACTATACTCCATTCCTATTCTAGGGGGTAACATATGAATCATTTTTTGATTGGGCAAATAAATAGTCGATACTCTACTAATCGCTTCTTGAATGATGAATGAGGAAAAGGGAATAATTCCTATTACATTAGCAATATGAATACCAACGAGATAATTGTTATTTTCTAATTTTTTACAAGATAAGGCATCATCAAATTGAAACGTTCCTTCTTTATCGATAGTGATTAATTCTTCTTTTAATTTTACTCTAGTATTTTTTCTAGTATCTTTTAACGAAGGGTCGTACTGATCAGTTAGACCTAATAATCTTGATGGAAAATCAACGTTAATATGATACTCCTTAGCAGTTTTTTGTAGGGAAACATGTTTTTTATTTTGCTGAAATAAGGTAAATATTTTTTTTATTAAGCGAAGGTCGTCTACTTTTCCTGTTGAAATTATTTCGGTTAACAACAAAGATAAACGGTTTCTTGTTTCTTCTTTTACGTATAACGTTGGTGTTTTTAACATTAATCTTAAGACAATTTGTAAATGAGGATTTTCTTGTTTTTCACTTGTTACTTCCTTAAGATAGGCTTCTAGTACTTGTTCGAATAAGGTTTTGTTGTTTTCTAAATTAACGGTATAGGGAAAATGAGTAAAAATATAGTCGATATAGGATAAGTTTTTCTCATCAAAAATTAAATAAGTTAGTAAATCATACTGAGTCTTGATATTCTTTTTGGTAGTTTTTTCATGATAACGAAATAAAAGTAGCACTTCTTCTACTTCATTAATGGCGCGCTTAAATTTTAAAAAGTACGGGTGATCATCACTAGGCCTACGATCAATATGGTATTTTAAGTATTGTTGTAATTCGGTTAGTAAACTTAGTAGTTGAGGTTGATTAAAGTTTTCCATTTGTTTTAATTCTAAACAAAGATAACTTAATCCATCAATCGCTGAAATTTTTCCTTTCTCATAGTTAAACTTGGCTACTTTTTTGACAATTTTAATTAATGATTTTTCTAATTCAAAGGGCATAGGAGCTAATCCTCCTAAGATAATAATGTTACTGTTGTCACTTCGCTTGTTTTTCATCTTATCTCCTAAAATTTTCTCCAATTAATGGATAGTCTACTGTTAATTGTCTAATTCGTTCAATGATTCTTCTTGCTTTTAAGGAATCATTTCCACTTTTGGTAGAAGCTAGGTTAACTTCTAGTTCTTCTAAGGTTAAGTTTGAAGTAAAAAATGTGGATAACCCCTCTTCCATTCTATACTGTAAAATAGGTCCTAGTATTTCATCACGACTCCAGGATGTTACATTTTCTGCACCAATGTCATCAAGTAATAATAAAGGTACTTCTTTAATATAGTCAAACCTCTCTTTAAAGTCCGTTCCAAAGGATGCTTTTAATTCTCTTAAAAATTCTGGAAAATACACCATTGCACTTCGTACTTCTTTTTTCGCTAATTCATTAAATAAAGCAGCAATCAAATAAGTTTTCCCACTTCCAAAAGACCCATGAAGATAAATTCCTTTTGGTTTATCAATGTTTTGATAATCATCTAAGAAAGTTTTAAAGTATTTTATAATAGGAATCCTATTTTTAGCTGTTTTATAAACATCATTAAGCGATGCTCTTTTGATTTCTTTTGGCATATCATATACCATCATCCATTTTTGATGTGCACTATTTTTTAAGCGTTCTTTTTCTAAAGGACAATTAACATATGCAAAGTTTAAACCTTTTTCTAACACGATAATTTGTTCTATATACCCTTTTACTTTATTGGGACATTTTTCTAAAGAAGGACAATTTTTACAATTTTTCTTTTCTTTGATAACATCTTTTAAAAGTGAGGTATAATTTTTTAAAATATCACTTGATACATTTAAACTATCTACTAATTCATGGAATTCTCTATCTTGCAGTGCATCAATATAATTTTGTTCTAATTGATTTTTATCTTTTTTGGATAATTTAAACAACTCTTGTGCTGTCATCATTTTTTCACCCCCAAGTTTCATTACTTATTTCTAATAAAATTTTAACACAAGAAGAAAAGAATTGTCGATAGTTAGCAATAAAAAAACAAGATTTTTTTGAACTGAACCCCAAAAATTGGACAGTTTATAAATAGTTTCTAATTAAAGGA
>CAOKBR010000030.1 GCA_948466735.1 uncultured Mycoplasmatota bacterium
AAGTAAAGGGATTAAGTAATGCGATTGGTATTATTGCTAAAATTGGTAGAATTTTACTTATTATTTGTTTACCAATTATCTTGTTCGCTATGATAATTATGCCATATTTGATAAACTCCACTACGATAAAAGATGATGAAATTATTTTCAAAATAGGAAAATATCCTATTACCATTAAAGAATTTGAAAACCATGTCGTTGTCACTTATAAAGAGGAGAAAATTGAAGAAAAATACACTGGATTAGAATTAATCAAGATTAGAGAAATTTATCAAGAATATTCTAAAACAGAAATGATTATCTATGTAGAAGTCGCATCTGCTATTCTTTTTGTAACCTTAGTACTAGTGAGGATTATCTTTATTCATAATGTTTGCCACATCCAAAAAATGGCTTATTTAATGATTGTTCTCATTATTTTATCAAATGTTAGCGCGAGACTTCTAGAATGAATTTTAAAAGCTAATTTTCCTTTTGGATATGAGATTCAACTAGATTCTAAAGGCAGGATGTATGAGTAAATAAGCAAGAGTGATTAAAACGTTAAGTGAAAAATTAGAGTACAAAATAAAAACGTGAGAAGCAATGAGCAAAATGGTTCAATAAAAGATAAAAAAACACCCATTTAGAAATTTAGACTAAATGAGTGATAGGTCTAGCAACAGGCCTTTTTTATTGCTCTTTTTTTTCGAAAAGTTCAGCACCAACGCCACACTTAGGGCAAGTAAAATCGCTAGGTAAGTTATCTCCTTCATAAATATATCCACAGATAGTACAAACAAAATATGTTTTTCCTTTTGGAGTAGTAATTTTTAATAACTCTTCCTTGTTTTTTTGATAATATTGATAACTCATAGCATCTTGATTAGAAAAGACATCCCCCTCGATAAGTTTTCCAATAAATAGAGTATGAGTATCATTTTCAATGATAGTTACAATTTCACAAACCATATATCCTAGTGAATCTTTTATAATAGAAGTACCATCAATCTCCAAAGTATCAAATAAAGAGAGTTTATCCACTTCGCTAGATGTTTGAAATCCAAATGTTTTAATCATTTCTTTGTCTACTTGTTTACCTAAAACAGATAGGGCAAATTTACTATTTTTCTTTAGTAATTGATTGGTATAATTTTTCTTCATTACTGAAACGGCGATTAAAGGATTGTCTCCAGCACTAATTTGACTAACAGCGTCAACTATACAACCACCACCGTTTGTTGTTAAAACGTACATTCCTTGGATTATCTTTCTTGTAATTTTACTATTTCTCATGTTTTTTACCTCCCTTTTGTTATTTTCATTATAGCAAGATTTTAAAAAAATGTCTAAATTTTAGTCTAAATTCATCGTTTTAGAATACATTCTTAGTAGTAGGTGATGAAATGAAAAAAGAAAATTTAATCGGCTATATCATTAGCATTACGCTAATCCTTGCAATAGGAATTTTATCCATTAATGCGGTTTCGTCTTATCAAAAAGAACAAAAACAGGAAAAAAAGATTATTGAGTCTACTGTGTTATCTGTTGATAGTGAACAAGTTGTTGTGCAAGATAAGAATCATATTATTTATACATTTAAAAGTAAAAATATGCAAGTAGACCCAGGGGATGAGATCGTTATTGAGTACGCTGGATTACTAGATAAAAATAGAAGTTTGCAAGATGGGAAAATACTAAATTATCAAAGAATGACACCCTCTGTTAGTAAGGATGGTATTCCTAGCGATTGGTTAGATGATGGAATTTTTAAGGATTATTATAAGTTAGCATATCAAAAGTTAAAAGAATTATCACTTGATGAGAAAATTGGACAAATTTTATTAGTGAGATACCCTGATAGTGATGCTAAAGCGATTGAGGCATTAAAAAAATATCACTTTGGAGGATATGTGTTTTTTGAACGAGATTTCAAAGATAAAACGGAAACTCAGGTAAAAACAATGATTGAAAATGTGCAAAAAAATGCAAATATTCCTTTACTTACTGCAACAGATGAAGAAGGGGGAAAAGTAACTAGAGTAAGTAGTAATCCAAATTTAGTTAGTGAAAAATTTAAGTCGCCAAAAGAGTTATATCAAACAGGGGGATTTGACTTAATTAAAGAAGATACGATTAATAAAAGTAAAGTGTTAAAAAACTTAGGACTTAATTTAAATCTTGCTCCAGTGGTTGATGTTTCAACGAATCCTGCTGATTATATGTATGATCGAACACTAGGAGAGGATACCACCAAAACGGAAAGCTATGCAAAAGCAGTCATTGAAGCAAGCAAGAATACAGGTGTATCTTATACCCTAAAACATTTTCCAGGGTATGGGAACAATAATGATACACACACTGGTACTGTACTTGATCAAAGACCATATGATGACATTATTGCTTTTGATATTCCTCCTTTTAAAGCAGGAATTGATGCAGGGGCAGAAGCCATTTTAGTATCACATAACACGATAGAAAATATCGATAACACCTTACCAGCGTCTCTATCACCAAGTGTACATAATCTTCTTCGCAATGAATTAGATTTTACTGGAATAATTATTACAGATGATTTAGCCATGGGAGCAACCTCTAGTATTGATGATGTGGAACTAAAAGCCATCCTTGCTGGAAATGATTTGATTATTACTACTGATTATGAAGAAAGTGTGAATACCATTAAAGCAGGGTTGCTTGATGGTACGATAAGTGAAAATCAAATTGATAAGTTAGCATTTCGCGTTATTGCATGGAAGTATTATAAAGGATTAATGTTTGAAAATCATAAATAAAAAAGAAAGTATTAACGACGTTTTTTACTTTCTTTTCTTTGTCTACCAAAGGTATTTGCTAGCATTATCGAACCGTATATGGCTTCTTTGGTCACACTAACGGGTTCAGCTTGGAATAAATAAGATTTACACGCTTCAATAGCAACTGGCATTAAGTGTTCTTCAGTAGTATTTCGAATACCAATTTCTTCTAGTGTCACAGGAAGTCCTATAGAGATACAAAAATCAATGACAGTGTTAATTTCTTCCCAAGGTCGATTTTCTAAGAATAATTGACAAATGGTACCAAAGGCAACTTTTTCTCCATGATAGTATTTACTTGTCTCAGGTAGTGCTGTTAAGGCATCGTGTAAGCCATGAGCTCCAGCACAGCCTGTACTTTCAAAACCTAAACCACTAAGTAAGGTGTTTGCTTCAACAACATTTTCAAAAGCAGTAGAATTGATTTGTTGTTCTACAGAAATTTTAGCAGTAAGCCCATCTTTTAGTAGGGTTTCATAACACGTTTTAGCAATTGCGCGTCCAGCTAAGGTAGATTGGTATCCGCTACCAACGAAGTTAGCACTTTGGCTTTCTAAACATGCTCTAGCTTCAAAGTAAGTCGCTAGGGCATCACCAATACCAGCTACTAATAATCGACTAGGTGCTGATAAAATTATTGCTGTATCGATTAAGACAATATCAGGATTTTTCTTATGGAATAATTCGTGACTATGACTTCCATCTTGATGGTAAATTACGGATACGGCACTTGTTGGAGCATCTGTTGATGCAATTGTTGGAACGATAATAGTAGCAGCATTTATTTGGTTAGCAATTACTTTTGCTGTATCTATTGTTTTTCCACCACCGATACCAATAACAACTTCAATAGATTTATCACTAACTAAATCCATAATGCGATTAATTTCTTCATCGCAAATTTCCCCTTGAAAACAATCGATAGTTAACTTATTTTGCTCATCTTCCCATAATAAGGTTAGGAAGTTTTTGGTAATATCAAATAAGAAGCCATCGATTAAGACAAATACGTTTTCTCCAAAAAGATTAGCATATTCTTTGATTTTTTGAATTTCTCCAGGCCCTTGAATATATTTTCCAGGAGCACCGAAAGACCTTGAAGTTCCAGTAACTTTTGACATGATTTCCTCCTTATTTTGATAACAATTCGTTATCTTATACTAGAATTATATCATAGATTTAGTTTTTTGGGAAAAGATTAAATGGCATTTTTATCTTTTTTACTAGAGAAGGTGACAATTCTTCATCCTTTTTGTCTTTTTTAATTTTATCTTGTAGCCATAAAGGTAGAACTTTAAAAGGAATATAGATGTGATTAAATAATTCTACTTCATGACCTTCAATAATATTGGTTACTTCAGGTAATGGATTTTGATAAGTAAATTTATCTTCGTGATAATATTTGATGATAAAAAAGTCTTGGAAGTTGTTCATTCCTTTAAAGTAGATTCCTATTTCATATTGACTAAAGATTGCCATTAATCCATGTTTGTTTAGCGAATAATGGATATCACTTAAGCTTTCTTTTTGTTCGCTAGTTAAGATGGGTAAATTTTTTTTAATAATTTCTTCTAATTTTGTTAGTGAAACGCTATTAGAAAAAAGCCCATTTTTTTGATATAGTAGTTTTTGTAAGCATGAAGCACCATACTTGCTATTATATTGTTGAATCATAAAATATTTTCCTTTCAAATTTTGGTAAATTCTATTATAAGAGAGTCATTTTTGCTTGTCAAGATTCAAAAGAAAAATATGTTATTTTTAATAATTTATGCTAACATTTTTTAATGAATAAACTCAAATTTTTTTACCATCGAATGATTGATTTCTTTATTGTATTTTGTTGGAGTACTCATATTATATGATGACTTAACAACTGCATAAGAATGTGATAAATAAATCAGGATAATCATCTTGTCAGTAATAATTAATTTATGTTACAATAACTAAAGAATAAGATAGAAGGGGTATAAAATGAGACTAGAAGAACAAGCCATTCATTATCAAAAAACGAAGGCAAGACCCATTGATAAAAATCGTTTAGTGAGAGCTATTGTTACAAAAATTTGTTATCAAATGGTAAAAAATAATCGCTCTAGAAATTTTTCACTACAAAGAGTAGAAAAGATTAGGAAAAAACAATTTATCACTTGGAAAGAAATTAGTGCTATTGCAGTAGGAACTATCGGAGGAGCTTTAATTTTATTATCTCCATTAATGAAAGATGAAAATAAAAAATATGATATTCCTGTTATTGATAATGTAGAAGTTATCATGACTTTAGAAGAAGAGGAAGACTATTACCAAAGTAGAGTTGATGGTAAAGTGATTGAAAGTGATTTTCAAAAGTTTGAACAAACGGAAAAAATAGAAATTGAAGAGAACAAAAGTGTTCCTTTTTCAGAAAATCCAGGTGAGGAAATAGAAAAATCTTATGATTTTGGTATTCAAAATTTTAATCCTTATATGACAAATCCTGAAGGGGTAGAATATTATATTCAAGTTTATAGCAAGTTATTTGGAATTGATAAAGTTAAGTTACAAGAGAAAATTTATAATGAGTTTGATGCTTTTTGTTATGATTATCAAACCCCAGAAGCTGCGGTAATTGAAATGGCTAATGAACTTTACCGAAAGAGTAACCAAGTAAAAACGCTAGTTAAAGATTTATCTCGTGAAGAGCGGGAAGCCATTTTAATTCATTTTGGTAGAATTTATCAGTTAACTAATGAACAAATTGCAGAGTGTATCGCTATATCAAGGTGTGAAAATCCAAACAAACAAGCGAATAATTACGGTGGACAGTTAGATAAAGATATGCATTTGATTTATTACCCTAATATTGAAATAGGAGCTATTCGTCATATTCAATGTTATTTAAAACACCTAAAACGTGCTCAAAATATTGAAAGTAGGGAAATCAAAGAGCAAATGGCAATTCATGGAAATCTCCTTGGAATGAATATTTCTTATTGTACACATAATACACCTTATACTGCTTTATATGATGAGGGATGGAATTTATTAGGATACCAAAAAAATCCCTATCCGCAAGATGGACATGATGAATATTGGTATCAGGTGGTAGAAGAATGCAAAATAAGCGTACTAGATGATTACCCTTGGTTAAAGGAAGATAAGTTAGATTTACTAAGCACGCATCGTTAATTGATGAATGCTTTTTTTTAATTTTCATAAAATTTAGTAAGGAGGGGATACTTTTGAGTACATATGTGATTAGTTTAATTGCAAGTTACGGTTATTTTGGAATGTTTCTTGGAATGGTTCTTGAAGCAGTGATCATCATTATTCCTAGTGAATTAATTTTAGCAACAGGTGGAATTTTAGCATCACGTGGAATCTTTAGTTTTCAAGGAGCTTTTTTAACGGGTTTACTAGGAAGTATTTTTTGTGCGATTGTCATTTATTGTATGGGCTATTACGGAGGTAGACCTTTTGTTAAGAAATATGGAAAGTACTTTTTTATGAAAGAAGAGGATTTAGATAAATGTGATGTATGGGCTAATCGTTATGGGTTATTTGCATCTTGTATAGGTAGAAATTTTCCCATTATTAGAACACTTATTTCTTTTCCTATGGGGGTATTAAAAGTATCATTTTGGAAATTTCTTTTGTTTACTACTCTTGGTAGCATTCCTTGGACGTTTGCTTTTGTCTATGTAGGATATGCCCTAGGAGATAATTGGGTCGTGTTAAAGGAATATACTTCGAAAATGAAAGTTCCTATTTATCTTCTTTTAGCAGGATTACTAATTTATTATTTTTACCGTAAATTAAAGAAAAAAAGAACGATGTGTTCTTAATGTTTAATCAATTTTTTTAGTGATATCTTTAATAGCAGGTCCCTTAATGACTTTTCCATCAATTGAAAATCTTGAACCATGGCATGGACAATCCCAAGTTTTTTGATACGAATTAAAGTGGAGATAACATTTTAAATGGGGACAAATGAGTTTTACTAGGTGACGTTTTTTCTCTTCATCGACATAAATTCCATATTTTTTATGGTTAATGGTGGTGATATAAGCATAATCTTTTTTGAAGTAAGATTTGAAAAACATTATTCCTTGATGGGTGTTTCCTGTGATAATATTTTTAATTTTAGTTTTTCGCATCGGGTTAAATAATTGTTGATAAAAAGTATCTTCGTTGGTGATTAAATCAGTAATTATTTTTCCTGCTAGGGTAGCATTAATCATTCCCCAAGTGTTATATCCTGTTGCTAGGTATAAATTTTCTCCTTTTTTGATTTTTCCGATAAAGGGGAGAAAATCAGGGGTGATTATATCATAATTCATCCACTGGAAATCTATTTTTTTATGGTATTTTTCTTGAATATGGTTTTGTAAATTAGTAAAAGATAGGTCATCATCAAAAGTGAATCCTAGTTTTTTGGTTTTTGCTAAGTAGATGATGTGGTTTTGTATGGTTCGATAAGAGTGAACATTTTTATCGATATTAATGGCACTAAAAGGTTTAGTGGCAAAAGGAAAGGCACAAAGGTAAGATTTTTCTAGGTAAGTTTTAAAAGAGAAAAGTAGGGGAAAATGAAAAATGGGATAGTGACAGGCAAAGATAATGTTTTTAGCGTGAATTGTTTTTTGATTGGTAGTAACTAAGTAGTCTGTTTTATTTTTAGTAATGTTGATTGCTCTAGTATCATCATAGTAAGTAACCCCTTCTTTTTGGGTGATTTCTTTTAGTTTGGATAAATATTTTAAGGGATGAAATAAGTAGGTGTCATCAACGGTTAACTTTTTTAAGTAGGAAATATTTAAAGGAAGTGTAGTGTGAGATATGGAAATATTGGCCTCCTTTAGAAAGTCTTTTAGAAGGTAGAAGTCATCATGGCTATTTTTATCTTGATAAAGAATGGAAGATGGGGCTAGGGTAAAGTCACAGTCGATATGATTATTTTTAATAATGTCAACTAATAAATTCATTCCTTCTATTTGTGATTGTAAATAGGTTTTTGCCACTTTTTCACCATTTGTTTTTAAAATCTTTAATAAGGTATCACCTTGTAGGTAAGTAATTTTCCCTGTTGTGTTCTTAGTGATTCCGCTGCCTAATTCGTTTTGTTCGATTACGGCAATATCTTTTTCTTTTTGGCTTAGAAAGTAGGCAATAGATACACCAGTTAAGCCACTACCGATGATTAAGTAGTTTGTGGTTAATTCCTGTTTTAATGGATTATCTTTTTTTATTTCAATATTCCAAATACTATTATTTTTCAATATGCTCACCTTTTTATAGGGTGTCCAAAGAAGAAAAAAATATCCTTTTAAATTAATGTCTCATATAGTAATAAAGGAGGAATTTTATGGATCAAACTTTAGCGAAAATGTATCAAAAGGTAGGACGTGATATTCAGTTCATTAGTGGTGTGTTATTATGGGCAAGTGTATATCATCCGTTTGTTGATGAGTGGTATACCTTAAAAGTAACTGGATTAATGATAGCGTTATCTTCATCAAATTTATTATTACAAAAAGGGTATAAAATGTCTTGCTCTAGTGTTAGTTTACAAAAAGAGATAAAAGAAAAGAAAAAACTATGAATAAAGGACTAGGCAAAGAAAAAATAATATGATATAATCAGGGACGTGTTTAAGGAAGTGTGAGATATGGAAAAGAGAAATATAGCGATTATTGCGCATGTTGACCATGGAAAAACGACCTTGGTTGACCAAATATTAAAATCCAGTGGAACGTTTAGAGAAAATGAAAATACAACAAATCTATCTATGGATTCTAATGCGATTGAAAAAGAAAGAGGAATTACGATTTTAGCCAAAACTACCGCGGTAGATTATCAAGGATATCGAATTAATATTCTAGATACACCAGGTCATGCTGACTTCGGTGGTGAAGTAGAGCGAATCATGAATATGGTGGATGGGGTATTATTAGTAGTCGATGCTTATGAAGGACCTATGCCTCAAACTAGATTCGTGTTAAAAAAAGCTCTTGAAGCAAAAGTAAAACCTATTGTTGTCATTAATAAAGTAGATAAACCATCTGCTCGTTGTGAAAAAGTAGTAGATGAAGTGTTAGATTTATTTATTGAACTGGGAGCAGATGAAGATCAACTTGATTTTAGTGTGGTTTACGCATCTGCATTAAATGGTACTTCTAGTTTATCTAGTGATTTATCCACTCAAGAAAATGGATTTAATTGTTTACTTGATTTAATTATTAAAGAAATTGACTCACCAGAAGGAAAGAGTGAGGAATCATTACAATTTCAACCAGCGTTACTTGATTATAATGAATTCGTTGGACGTATTGGAATTGGACGTGTTCGAAATGGAAAAATTCGTGTTAACCAAATGGTATCTTGTATTCGTCTAGATGGAAGTGAAAAGCAATTTAGGATTCAAAAGTTATTTGGTTTCTTGGGATTAAAGCGTATTGAAATTGAAGAGGCAGAAGCTGGAGATATTGTTGCTGTAGCAGGTTTAGCAGATATTTCAGTAGGAGAGACTTTATGCGAAGTAGGAAAGAATTTACCTCTACCAGTGTTAAGAATTGACGAACCAACATTACAAATGACTTTTGGAGTAAATACATCTCCTTTTGTTGGAAAAGATGGAAAAATTTTAACAGCTCGTAAAATTGAAGAACGTCTAGATAAAGAAATGCAAAAAGATGTTAGCCTAAGAGTTGTTCCTAATGATAGTGAGAGTTTTATTGTATCAGGACGTGGCGAACTTCATTTAGGAATTTTAATTGAAAATATGCGTAGGGAAGGATTTGAACTTCAAGTTTCTAAGCCAAAAGTCATCATTAAAGAAATTGATGGAGAGAAGATGGAACCTTATGAAGAGTTACAAATCGAAGCCCCAGAAGAGTCCGTTGGTAGTGTAATTGAACAATTAGGAGTTCGTGGTGCGATTATGGAGAGTATGACGAATTTTGAAAATCAAGTTCGCTTACTTTATACGATTCCCTCTCGTGGTTTAATCGGGTTTACTACTGAATTTATGACTTTAACAAAAGGTTATGGTATTATTAATCATACCTTTAAAGAGTATCGTAAATATCAAGAGGTAAGTATTGGTGAGAGAAAACTAGGCGTTTTAGTTTCTATGGAAAATGGTCAAGCAACAGCATATAGTATTGGAAACTTAGAAGACCGTGGAGTAATGTTTATCGAACCAGGGGAAGAAGTATACGAAGGAATGATCGTTGGCGAATGTAATCGTAACAATGATTTAGCAGTAAACGTAGTAAAAGGAAAACAATTAACCAATATGCGTGCTAGCGGAAGTGATCATACTGTTGTTTTAAAACGTCCTCGACCAATTAGCTTAGAGTATGCCTTAGATTATATTAATTCAGATGAATTAGTCGAAGTAACACCAAATCATATTCGCTTAAGAAAAATGATTTTAAATACAGAAGAGAGAAAGAAATTCGATAGTCGTAAACAAGCAGCTTAATATTTTCTTGCTTTTCGTTCTTCTAATGGCAGTTTACTCCAATAAAAAAAATATTGCAAATGGTCAAAAAGGAAAATTATAGACAAAATTAGTCTTGATTTTTCTTTTTTCTTTTAGGAAAAATTCCAAAAGCGATAAAATAGGAGAGGACAATTGAGGAAATTCATCATTTTACAAAAATTATTCTCGTGATATACTTACAAGTAGAAAGAAGGGGATACCGATGAAAAAACGGCTTAAGATAATATTATTTTATGGAACCATATTTCTATTTGTATTAACTTCAAATTTGCTAATTCACGAGTTTGATTTAGATGAATGCTGGAATTATGGCTTTAGTGTAGGAATATTTAATGGACAAATTCCATACCGTGATTTTAACATGGTCATTACTCCTTTTTTCCCTTTTCTTTTTGCTTCTTTTTTTCCTATTTTTGGTAGTAGTATTTTCATCTATCACATCGAACAGGCTCTTTTAGTTACTGTATTTATTTACTTATTAAAAAAGTACTTAAACGAAAAAATGTGGCTAGTTAGTATTTTCTTAGTTTTACCACTACCTTTGTTTGCTCCTAATTATAATTTTTTCTTACTTTTTCTTTTCCTCTTACTTTTAGTGCTAGAAGAAAAACAAAGTCATCCCTTTATTTTAGGACTTGTCACTAGCCTAATGATTTTAACCAAACACACTGTTGGTGCCTTTTTTCTTATTCCTTTACTTTATCATCAACGAAAAAATAAAAAAGAACTTACTCTTAGAATGTTAGGAACACTTATTCCCTTAATGTTATTTGCCATTTACTTAATTTATCATGGTGCGATAACTCAATTTAGCAATTACACCATTTTAGGATTATTTGATTTTTCTAAAGGAAACGGGGACTATTTTAGTATAGGAAGTCTAACCTTTATCGCTTTTACCTTACTTTCTATCTATTTAAAAAAGAAAAAACAACATTTATCATGCAATTATTTATTTGCCTTTTTATCTATTTGCATTCCCTTATTTGACTTATATCATCTATCCTTATTCTTCATTGGCTTAGTGATTGTCACTTTAAAAAACATCGAAATAAAACGGTCGTTTAAATTAGCAAGTATCCTTTTAATCCTTGGTGTTACCTTAATCCAAGGACAAGATTTTCTATTTAATCGCAGTCCTTATCCAAATAATATTTCTAATTTTAAGTACCGTTATATAAATCAACTAGGGCAAAACCATTATCAAGAAGTAATAGAAATTAAAGAAAGTTATCCTTCTAGTCAACTTATCTTTTTAACAAGAGAAGCCTACTTATATCGCTTAGCCTTAAATGAACCTCTTAGTGTATACGATTTAATGAATAAAGGAAACCTTGGCTATCACGGAAGAGAAAAAATAGGAAATCTTTTATTAAAAGAAGAGGACGCCATTTTTGTTGTAACTAATTCTAAGGTGAGAATAGATGAACAATTTGAGTTAGCTATCTTAGAAAAAGTCTTAGAAAAAAGTGAACTTATCGAAAAGAAAACTTACTTTACTTTATATCGATTAAAAAAAGAAATGGCTTAATTTTACCATTCCCGATATTGCGTACGATGCTTTCGATATTTTTCATTAAATGCTTTAAGCAAGTGAACATTTGAACAGTGAAGAAGAATTTCAATATCTTGGTTCGTATTGATGATTACTTCTCCATATTTACAAACAGGTAACTTAGGATTAGGGCCAAAGCGAAAGACAGGCTGATTTGATGAATTAATATATTGATACGTGTAATAATGAACATCCACATCTTGGCTTACATAACCTTTTTCTAAAACATCACGTTCTCTAGTAAAGATTTCTAGTGAGCCGTATTCCACTGGATAAATATTATCCTGATCAATAACAACGACCTTATCAGGGAGAAAATAAATTTCCCCATGAGCTAGTTGTAAAACTAAAATAGGAATATTGAAATCACAAAAACCATGCTTTGTTCTAGAAAATTTTACCACTTTACGTTGAATCTTATGGTAAGATACCCCATTTTTTACCTTTTTTTGTAACTGTTCTGGATGCACAATTTCCCATAATTTATGTGATGAATTTAAACTTTCTAATAATTGACAAAAATCTTCATACTTTTTCGCACTATATTCATCCATTTGGTAAAATAGTTGATTTTTCTTCTTTGACTTTAACGACATCTTCATAAAAATGCCCACAACGACAATTGTCAAGTAATTGGCCATTTTATAATAGCTAATATCATCTTTTATTTGTTTGATAAACTCTAAATAAGCTTCTTCACTAGTGAGTGTTCTTGGTGCTTCCACTTGTTTTTCTTCTATAGGAACATCTACTTTGTTAACTTCTTGTTCACTTTCAAAAGAATATTCCACCCGTTTATTATTAATATAAGTTACATGAGTTTTAGGTTTAACCGTTTTTTCTATTTTCACTGGCTCAACTTGTTTTTCTTTTAATTTATCATCTAATAAATGATAAGTTGTATTAGAATTAGTTATTATCGCTTGTAATCTCAAAATTCATCACCACCTATAGTAAAAGTATATCATCATTTTAAAGAAAAACAAAAAAACAACTGATTATGCAGCCATTTTTTCATCTTTACGTAACGTTCTTTTTTCTCTAGCTGTAATTCTTACTTTAGTCCCATCTTCTAAACGATGTACTTGTAAATTTAATTTTCTAGTTCGCTTACTAGCATTATTCGCATGAGACCGATCATTACCTGATTGTGGTTTTCTATTTGTAGCTTTAACTGCCATGTTAAATTCCTCCTCTTTTATATACAAATCAAAGTCAGTAATAACTTTACCATAAACTAGACGTAAAGTCAAATAATATTGGTGTTTTGCGTGTAAAAAGTTAAGTTAATTTTTGTGTTAGAGATATATAATATATGTTAAGAAAGGGAGAGTTATGGATAAGTATTTTAATATTTTAATTTTATAAAGAAAAAATTTAGTTATTATGTGAAATATCCTATTTATAAGCATACCTATAAAATTTTGAACATATTTTACTACTAATTTACTACTTTAGAAATATATTTCAGAAACTCAATACCTACTAATGAATTAAAAAAAATATATACCCAATACTATACATAAGAGAAGAAATATAGTAAAATATATTTAGAATAAATGGCGGAGGCATAAATATGAGTCAAAGTTTAAACTCTTTTAGAGATATAATATCCTATATTAATTCTTTAGAAAATGAAGAACAAATTAAAGAATTTGTAATGTCTAGACTAGAAGAATTAGAAAATAATTCTGAAAAAAGAACTATAGATAAAAACAATAATGGCCGTTTGATAGGAACAATTTCAGAAGGCTATATTAATTCAGATAGCCCTATTGTTACATCTTATATGGTTGATCCTTTTTATATGAATGATGCAACACTTTATATAGAATTTATAAAATCTATTAAAGGTAAAAATTTAAATAATCCTTTACAATTTTTTCATGAATTACAAGACTTTATAATTGAAGCATTTGGTTTTAAAGGCAAGCAGGATATTAGAGTAAATGTTTACTTACAAGAAAGAGATGATTCTCAAATATCAATAGCAGATTTCTATAAAAATAATTCTGCATTATGTTCAGAGAGAAGTGCAGCAGTACAAAATTTAGCAGAGTTTTGTGGAATAAAGAGCTATTTAGTATTTGGAAAATTGAGTTCTGAAGGAAAAGAAGAAGAGCATGCATTTAATATATTTCAAATGAAAGATGGTACTTTGATTTTATATGATTCAACAAACCCAGTTACTCTTACTAGCGGATATGTTCCAGCATATTCAATTATTGGTAAAGAAAATATTTCTAATATAGAAAATATTTCATTTGATTTTGAAGGACTTAGTGAAATATATAAGCAACCGATTCATCCAGATGAACCATTAGATAGAAATTATACTACTTGTAATTTCTATTTGAAGAATGAAAGTACTCGATTGAAATAAAAGTTAAATATAATAATTATAAAAATGCATTTTTTATACAAAATATAAATCATGATTTAATATTTAAAGACTAATTTTTTGCTACATGCTTCATGCTACATAATAAGGGTAATACTATCCTTATTATGGCGAGAACTTTAGTGGCTAACGCCACTAGTCTCGCTCATAAGATTATATTTTAATACTATGACATTGCATAGTATTTTTTAATATTTAAAATTAATGTCTTAAAAAAATAAATTTTTACTACCAATTTACTACTTTTGAAAACAAAAATATAAGAAATTATAAGAATATATGTGAATATCTTCCAAAATTAAAAATGTCATAAACCCCTATAAATAAAGGTATAATGACATTTAAGATCTTATAAAAAGATAGTCAAAAAAAGATTAAGTTTTATTAG
>CAOKBR010000031.1 GCA_948466735.1 uncultured Mycoplasmatota bacterium
TATTGCTTCTATCATGGAAAGTTATCATTTACACAGATTTTTGGACACACTCAAAGGAAAAAAGGACACGTGTCCTTTATAATACAATAGCAATCATATTGTTAGAGCCTTTATTTACAATTTTTGTTAAGGTATTTTGTAATTTATAACGAATATTATCAGGCATCAATGAAATTTTCGATTGAATTCCTTCTTGTACAATTACATCTAAACTTCTACCAAAGATCTCCGATTTCCAAATGTTTCCTGGTTCTGTTTCATAGTCTTTCATCAAATAATTAATTAATTCCTTGCTTTGAACTTCACTACCAATAATCGGTTCAAATGTACTTTGTACATCTACTCTAATCATGTGAATACTAGGGGCAACAGCTTTTAACTTAACTCCATAGCGACTTCCTTGTTTAGTAATTTCTGGTGTATCTAATTTCATATCTGCTAAAGTAGGAGTTGCAACACCATATCCAGTTTGCTTTACCATTTTTAGGGCATATTTTATTTGATCATACTCTTCCTTAGCTTCTTTAAACCCTTGGAATAGTGATAATAACTGGGCTTTATTTCTTACATCAATTTGAATAATATCCTTTAACACTTGATTATATAACCCGCTTGGTGCAGTTAGGGTTACTGTAATTTCCCCAGTTGCTGGGTTTACCTCAGACAAATAAGATTTTTCAATACAATCATGATCTAAGAAATGCTTAGTAATATGTTCAATATCTCTTAATTTATCTACCTCAGTTACGCTTTCTTTAATTGCTGCAATATAACTTTTCTTAATAGGATGTTTAGCACTTAAAATAGCAATCCATTCAGGCATATCCACTTTAACTTCTAAAATAGGAAATTCATATAAAGCTTCTCTTAAAATATCGTACATTTCTTTTTCATTCATCGTATCAATATTGATTGGCATAACAGGAACCCTGTGTTCTTCTTGCAGATTTTCTGCAATTTTTTGTGTTTCTGGTAACATTGGATGTGTTGAATTTAATAAAACGATAAAAGGTTTTCCGATTTCTTTTAGTTCACTAATGACTCTAGTTTCAGCTTCAAGATAATCTTTACGATTAAATTCTCCAATTGAACCATCCGTAGTTACCACAATTCCTATCGTTGAATGATCTTTGATTACCTTTTCAGTCCCAATTTCAGCAGCTTCCACAAAAGGAATCTCATCATCGTACCATGGCGTTTTTACCATTCGAGGTCCATTTTCATCTTCTGCCCCTTTAGCATTATCAATAACATATCCAACGCAGTCAATCAAACGAATGTTACAAGTAAAGTCATCAATTTTTACCTTTGCTGCATGATTAGGAACAAACTTAGGTTCCGTTGTCATAATGGTTTTTCCTGCTGCACTTTGCGGAATTTCATCTAGAGCACGTTTTCTTTCATACTCATCTTCAATATGGGGAACCACTAGTGTTTCAATCATTTTTTTAATAAAAGTACTTTTTCCTGTTCGAACTGCTCCAACTACCCCAAGATAAATGTCACCACCAGTACGTTCGGCGATGTTTTTAATAATTTCAATTTTTTCCATAATTTCACCTTTTCTTTGCTTTCAATTTAACTTTATGACAAAGTTAGACCTTATATGAAAAAAACATCAATTAAAATTTTAATCTTTTAATGTCCCAATCGATACGACATATATTCCATCTTCTCTTTTATAAGAATAATTACTACCCGATAAGACCATCAAAAAACTAGGATCACCACATTTTTTGGTATCTACACGTTCTTTAAATTTTAATAAATTTTTAGCAGCATCCTCAATATATCCTGCACCAAGTTTAATTTCAATAGCACCCCATTTACCACTACTAGTTTTAAAAATAGCGTCTACTTCGAAATCTTTTTCATCACGATAAAAGGTGATACTTCCTCCATAGCTTTGGGTATATACTTTCAAATCTCGCATACAAAGAGATTCAAATAAAAATCCAAAAGTATTTAAGTCATTTAATAAATCATTTGGTGTTAATTCTAAAACTGCTGTAGCAATAGAAGGGTCAACAAAATATTTTTTTGGTTTTGTTCGTAGAGCATATTTACTTCTAAAGGTAAGCTTTATAGCATTTACATTTTCAATAACAAAAAGTTTTTCTAAAGTATTCAAATAACTACTTAAAGTAGGTCTTGATATGTCATAATTAAATACATTTTTAACATCTTCTTCTAAAGTAGAATTGGCTACTTGTGTAGAAATGTTTCTTGCTAAAGAGCGAAGTAGGGTATTCATTTTTTCAGGTTTAATTTCTTTTGTATTGTATTGTTTTATTTCTTCATGAATTAAAGCTTTGACGTATTCTTTAGCAAATCTATATTTTGCATCTGTTTTGATATCAAGGCTAGCAGGCCATCCACCACGAACAATAATACTTGCAATATCTTCTAGTGATAATTTTGATTCCCCGCTAATATTTTTTCCTTCTAATATATCTTTGAAAGAAACTTCTCCCGTTGATTCGAAAGATTCATATAAACTCATTGGTCGCATTAAAATTCTAGAAATTCTTCCTGTTCCTGTGTGCATAATTTCATCTTCTTTAGGTTTGGCAGAACCTGTTAAAATATATTGCCCTTTTAATCTTGTATGATCAATATCTGTTCTAATAGAATCCCATACAACGGGATACATTTGCCATTCATCAAACATTTTTGGTTTTTCACCATTTAAAAATAAGGATGGTTTAGTATTCTTAATGTTGTCGTATTCTTGTTTTCGATCTGGATTTTGAAATTCAACAACACTTTTGGCATGATGTAATCCAGTAGTAGATTTTCCACACCATTTGCATCCTTCGATTAAAACTCCACCCATAATTTCCATTAATTCTTCTATTTCTTTATCGACAATTCTAGGTAAATATTTCATTGTTTCTACCTCCTCACATAAATAGATTATAGTATAATTTTACAAAAAAAAAGCAAGTTTCATTTTACATTTTGAGCAAGTTTAATTTTACAAAAAAAGACAAAATTTTGTCTTAATTGATTATTTTAAATGTTAACCATTACGTTTTCCTGTTAGAATCATTGGCCCTTTATCAGTGGTAAAGTCCATCGTAATTTGATTATCTACGACTTTTCCTTTAGCACTATAATAAGTTTCTCCAATAGGAAGTTGTAAAACTCCTTCAATAAATAAAGTTGTACCATTATACGTTCCTGTAAACTCATTTTCTTTACGGGCTATTGTAATTATTCCATTTAATTGATTATCCACTAGTCGAATGGATATTGTTCCTGTTTTAATAAATAGTCCTTTTCTTAAAATAATTTTATATACACCTGTTATCATATAGCCTCCTGTTATTTTACTCTAATCCTATTATAAAATGAATGATTACTATGAGTCAATGAGTTTTCTTTATTTTAAAACATCTGGTCTATATTTTTTGGAACATCATCTTTCTTGATGGCGTTAATAATTTTCTGAGTTTTCTCTTCACTAACTTCTTTTCCTGTTAACTTGCCAAGTTCTTGAACAACTTCCCTTAAAACTTTCTCATCCTTCATATCATTACTTTGTAATTTATTCGCTAAAGATAAAATTGTATCTTTACTTACATTGGTTTTTTTCTCCACCTTTTTAAAAAAAGCATCTTGAAACATAAAAATACCTCCTAATCTAATATATGAAAAGGAGGGTTTTTGGTTATTCTTTTTCTTTTCTTACTTTCTTTTCGTATTTTTCCCGTTGTTTTCTAAAAGACATAGCCTGTTTTTGATAAGCTTCAAGTGACATTTGACCAGATTTGTAACGTTCATCCATCATTTCTTGGGCTCTATCTAGTCCTTCTAAAATGGTTTTTGGATTTTCTCTTTTAAAGAAATTCATTATTCTTCACCTCGATTTTTAAATTGTAAAATAATTGGTGTTCCTTCTAGCTCAAAATTAGCACGTAATTGGTTTTCTAAATATCTTTGATAAGAAAAATGGACTAGCCCTTTATTGTTCACATGCAAAGTAAACTTAGGTGGTTTAACTCCTGATTGATTGGCAAAGTAAATTTTCAAACGATTGGTTTTATACGTTGGTGGTAAATTTAACTGATATGCTTCACTAATAACATCATTTAACACACTAGTTTTAATCTCACGGGTAATGTTTTCTTTCACTTTTAATACTTCTGGCATAAGGGTGTGAATTCTTTTTTTGGTTAATGCTGATAAAAAGACAATTGGAGCATAAGTACAAAATTGAAATTCTCTACGAATTAAATTGGTATATTCCTTAATTGTAGTATCTTTTACGGTATCCCATTTGTTGACAACAAGAATTAATCCTTTTCCTTGTTCAATTGCGTATCCTGCAATATGTTTATCATGTTCGCTAATGCCACTTTCAGCATCTAGTATGACTAAACAGATATCACTTCGCTCAATACTTTTTAATGAACGAAGGAGACTATATTTTTCAATAGATTCAAAAATTTTTCCTTTTTTCCTCATCCCAGCGGTATCAATTAATACATATTCTACACCATTATAGGTTAAAGTGCTATCCACTGAATCCCTTGTTGTTCCCGCAATATCACTGACAATATGGCGATTTTCGTTTAATAAAGCATTGGTTAGGCTACTTTTTCCCACATTTGGTCTACCAATTAAGCAAAACTTTAATCGATTATCTTCTTCCATTTCCTTTTTCGGTAAATCTTTAACAATTTCATCCATTAAATCAACATATCCAATATTGTGAATGGCACTAAAAGGAATATAATAATCAAACCCTAATTCATAAAAGTCATATAAGTTATCCATAGCATTTTTACTATCTATTTTATTAATGGCTACAATTATCTTTTTGTTTGATTTTCTTAAAATATCACGTACAGCTAAATCGTTTTTAGTTAGTCCTTCTTTACCATCCACAATAAAGACAATGACGTCTGCTTCTTCTATAGCAATTTCTGCTTGCACTTTAATTTCTTGATTGAATAACTCATCACCAACGTCGATTCCTCCTGTATCAATTAAATGAAAAGAGTATCCATTGTAATTTGCTTCTTGGTATAGTCTATCTCTAGTAACTCCAGGTGTATCTTCAATAATAGCAATACGTTCACCAACTATTTTATTAAAAATGGTACTTTTTCCTACATTAGGTCTACCAACTAGTGCTACAGTAGGTAAATGCATATTTATCACCTCGCTAGTGGTATTATATCAAAAATAATTTTGTTTGTATATATTGATGATACTTGAATTTATTGATTAAGTTTGTTACAATCTAATCAAAAGATAGGAATGATTAGATATAAAAAATTAACCAAAAAGTAACTAGATGGGGGGGGGGAATATCTTAAAATAAAACCCTTGAATATTAAGGATGGGAAAAAGTTTTCATTCTTTTTGTCGCTCTAAAAATAAAAAAGTTTAATATTTTCATGTAGATAAGAAAAATAGTAGACAATAATAATTTTAAGGAGTGATAGAAATGACAAAAAGAATAGGAATCATTGGAGTAATAGGAGCATTTATCATCGGAATCATATTTTTGTATCATTCATATGCTTTGTTTACGACAAATCAAATTAGTAAATCAGTGATCACTATTAAAGAGGAACGATGAATGGAACAATAAAAGTAGATGGAACTGCTACTAACAAGTTAACTTTAGCTAAGGGAATAAAGAAAACTTTTACATTGAATATTTGGAAATATGCTCAAGAAACAGGATCAAGTACTTTTTGTGTAACAGGGGAAGAATCTACTTGTTTACCAATTAATCCTGATACCTTTGAAGTAGGAACGATTATAAAATATAAAGTGAATGCTGCTACCGAAAAATATTTTCATGTTATTCCAAATAATGGAGACACTTTGACGATACAACAGCGAGAAAATATTGTATATAGCACGGCATGGTATACAGAAGTTGATGATAATCCAAAAGGCTCTATAGCAATTTTATCAGCCCTAGAGGGGGCAACAAAAGAATGGACAAATGTACTTGATCAAACTTATACACTAGGTACAACCCTGGTTGCAAACATGATAGTATTAATAATAAATATGATTGTATAAAAAATAATTATACTTTAGAAGAAAGATCAGCTAAAGCGAGGTAATAACAGTACAAGAATTAAATAAATTAGGATGTATTCGAGTAGGAAATACAGGTTCCAGTGTAAGTATATATTTAAATAATACAATAAATTATGGAGGAATAGTTAATCAAAGTGGTGGAGAATACAGGACAAATAGAGGCTATTGGTACAACAAGCAACGTACTCGTCTATTATAATAGTTTTGTTTATCTTAATGTCACTTCTTCTACTGATAGTAGTAGTAATCAAAAAATAGTCTATTATTTATCTATCTTATCTTGTACCTTTGCCAATAATTGAGTATAATATAGTCGATAGAGAAATCTATTGGAAGGAGTAATTAGAAGTGAGAAAAGATAATATAGAAAAAGAATGGTATGATGATCCTAGTTTAATTACAACGATTTTAATTGGATTAATTATTATCATCTTGATTATGTCACAGTCTTATGCGATTAGAAATCATTATGGATTTTTATATGTAATAAGAGCGTTATTAAATTCTAGTAGTGTTTATTTAATGTATTTAATTTACTTAATCTTTTTAAAGACAAAAGTAGGAAAAAAATACTTTAATATGATGAATTTGCTTGCCAGCTTTGTCTTTATTTTGTTAGTATTAGCATCTGTTTTAACGGTTATTCAATTTCCTAGTATCGGAAGTATGATCAACGCTGTTCAATCAATGATACTTACGGTATATTTTACTTATGTTTTTTTAGAAGATAGTAAAATTTATGAGCAATTAGGACTAAAAAAATTGCAATTTTCTACAGTAAAAAACGAACAATACTTTTATATCTTATTAGGATTAATTGGTGTAGGGTTAGTAATCTCGCTAATTCAAATGGTAGATTTTACTGGAGTGGTTTTAGCATTATTAGAAAGTATTTTTATGATTGGGTTTGTACGATATATTTATTTATATCAAGCATATAAAGAAGCAAAAAAAGAAGAAGTACAAGAACAAAAAGAAGAGGTTCAAAAGATAAAGTCTCAAGAGAAAAAAATGAGAAAAAAAGAGCAAGAAGAATTAAAAAAAGAAAACGATAGTAAAACAAAAAGCAAAAAACAACGAGATGTTAAGATAGAAGAAGGTGAGTAGGGAATATGTTTGAAGAAATTGATCGACAAAAGAAGGAATTACCTTCACTAAAGCATGTTACAACGAAGGTAAAAGGATTAGAAAAGTTAAATCTTTATCAATATGTAGCAATTGCTTTATGGATTGTTGGTATTATTGGTGGAGTTTTACTTGGAAATTTATTTCCTGCTTGTAGTGAAACCAGTGGTTTGTTCAACGCTTGTGCTAAAGAAGAATTTAATATTGGTTTAATGTTTATGGTATGGGGAATAGGGTTTATTTTTGCTTTATGTCTTTACGCAATCGGTCATATTATTTCACTTTTAGAGCTGATTGCTAACAAGATTAAATAAAAAGTGTAAAATTTATTGCTTTCCCTTATGAAACGTGTTATTCTTGATATGTAAGCATGAGCATGCTTAATAGAAAGATGGAGGTAAGATTAAATATGAAAAAAACGGAATTAGTTGAAGCTGTTGCTAATAAAGCAGGCTTAACAAAAGCAGATGCCAATCGTGCAATTGATGCTGTATTTGAAACAATCAAAGATGTTTTAAAGCAAGGAGAAAAAATGCCAATTGCAGGATTTGGAACTTTTGCTGTTTCTAAAAGAGCTGCACGTGAAGGACGTAATCCACAAACTGGTGCACCTGTTCATATTGCTGCAAGAACTGCAGTTACATTCAAAGCTGGTTCTGCTTTAAAAGACGTTGTAAATCAATAGAACGCAGCATAAAGGGGAGAAATCCTCTTTTTTTATTATAGATAAAGTGATAAAGGAGTGATAAGCCCCTTTTCTCTTTGATAGAAAAATGGTATACTAAATAGTAGGTGATTAATATGTTAAAAACAGGTTTAACTTTATTAAAAATGATGGATGATTATCAAGGAAGCTCTTATCTTATCGGTGGCTTTGTAAGGGATTATTTATTAGGTCGTGAATCAAATGATATTGATATTGCAACTAGTCTGACGCCAAGAGAGTTAAAAAAAATTTTTCCTGATTTAGACTGTTCTTTTGAAGAATATGGTTCTGTCAGTGTCATTATTAAAAATATTCGTTTTGAAATTACAACTTTTAGAAAGGAACATGATTATCAATCTTACCGTAAACCTGTAGATTTAGAGTATGTAAAGACTTTAGAAGAAGATGTATTAAGACGAGATTTCACAATTAATGCGATTGCTATGGATAAAGACGGAAATGTTATTGACCTTTTAGATGGTAAAAAAGATTTAGAAAATAGAGTAATTCGTACGATTGGAGACAGTAAGATTCGTTTTAGGGAAGATGCTCTTAGAATATTAAGAGCGATTCGTTTTGCAGTAACATTAGATTTTCGTTTAGATGAAAATGTAGAAAAAGCAATTATCGAGTGCAGAGATTTGTTAAAAGAATTATCTTATGATCGAAGACGTCAAGAATTAGATAAGATTTTTACTTGCGGAAATACCAAAAAAGCAATTTCCTTACTTTTACGTTTGGGTTTAGATGAACCATTAGAATTAAAACATTTAAATCAAGTGGATATTGAAGATGATTTACTGGGTATATGGGCTATTTTAGACGTAGGAAATCTTTATCCTTTTAGTGCACATGAAAGGAAGCAAATAAAAAAATTACAAGAAGTATTTTCAATGAACCCAATCGATCCTATTGTGTTATACGATTATGGGCTATATTTAGCAGCAATCGCCGCATCAAGAAAGGGAATCAATCGGGAAAAGATCACCATGGAGTATGCTAAGTTACCTATTCATCAGCGTAAAGAAATCAACATTAGTGTCGATGAAATTATTAAGTGTAAAAACATCAAGGATAAATCTTTATTAAAAGAGGCTTATCGGGATTTAGAAAGTAAGATATTAAAAGGAAATTTAGAAAACGAGCAAGATAAGATTATTTCTTATTTAAAAGGTTAGAAAAAATATAGAAAATTTGCGAAGTTGTTCGTTTTGTAGTATAATTTTGGATAAGCTTGGGAGGGACTATGAAAGGATGTAATATGCTAGAATTTTATCAAAACGGAAACTTAGTGGTACCCATTTATTTACTAAAGTGTTATAAAGATTGGAATATTACTTTAGAAGAATTTATATTTATTATGTATTTGCAAAATAAGAAAGGAAATATTGTTTTTAATCCTTCTATTTTTCAAGATGAATTAAATTTATCAAAAGAAGCAGTGATGTCTATAGTCTCAAGTTTAACAGATAAGCACATGATTCATATTGAAGTGTTTAAAAATGAAGATAATTTAATGGAAGAGCGCATTGATTTAACAGACTTTTATCAAAAGTTGATGTTGAAATTAATGGAAGAGAAGAAAAGTGAAGATGTTTCTAATAGTAACGTGTTTGAGTTGATTGAAAAAGAATTTGGTAGAACACTTGGAGCGATGGAGTATGAGATTATTAAGTCTTGGTTAGAACATAATACTAGCGAGGAATTAATTATAGAAGCATTAAGGGAAGCTAGTTTTAGTGGGGTTAGCAATCTTCGTTATATGGATAAAATTTTGTATGAGTGGAGTAAAAAGGGCATTAAGACAAAGGAAGATGTAGAAAAAAATAAAAAACGTTTTATAGAAAAGCAAGATAATATAGGAGAGGTATTTGAATACGATTGGTTTGAGGATAATGAAGAATAGAGTAGAAGAAATTGGTAATTATTTAGATAAGTTGTTTCCAAATCCTAAATGTGAACTTATATATCACAAGGATTATGAGTTGTTGATTGCTGTGATGTTAAGTGCACAGACAACGGATAAAAGGGTGAACATGGTGACGCCTATTTTGTTTAAAATTTATCCAACATTAGAACAATTGATGCATGCCAAAGTAGAAGATATCCAAGAAATCATTAAGCCCATTGGAACTTATCATAGAAAAGCTCAATATGTGATTGATATTGCTAAACGTTTAGTGGAAGAATGTAATGGAGTTCTTCCTAATAACCGTGAGCTTTTGGAAACTTTTCCTGGTGTTGGCAGAAAGACAGTCAATGTGGTATTAAGTAATATTTATGATGTTCCTGCTATTGCTGTTGATACGCATGTGAATCGGGTAAGTAAGCGACTAGGTTTAGCAAAAGATGTTGATGATGTATTAGAAGTAGAAAAAAAGCTAATGAAGAAATTCCCTAAATCTACGTGGTCGAAACGTCATCATCAATTTGTTCTTTTTGGTAGATACTATTGTAAGGCAATTTGTCCTGAGTGTAAGAATTGCGCTTTGTTAGAGATTTGTAAAGAAAAAAAGAAAAAGGTCTAAATTAGGACTTTTTTATTTGTCTAGTTTTTTTAAAAAGGATACTAAAATTTAATTCTAGCATCCTAAATGTGTGTGAAATCCTTATTATATTGAATAACTATCCTTCAACTGGTAAATCGTTTAAGGCTTTTTTCCCTTCTTCTAGAAATAAAGGTAAAAGGGTAGTATTTAATTCCTTACTGTTTATTTCAACAAGTTCATCGCCATCTTCATAACAAAATTTTAAGTTACTCTTATCATTTTTATCGATTAAACAATAATGATTTTGGTTATTATAGTATACCTTGCTAACAACAAGATATTCTTTATCATCATCTAAGGTTAGGGAATCAAGAAAATTAATAATCATCTACTTTTACCTCCCATGTCGTTATCATTAGATATGTTGTTTGAGTTAGCATTTTCTAACATTTCTAATTGCATATTAATATCTTCTAACTTACTTTCATACATTGTTTTTTTGCAAACGGCTTTAATGAATTGTGTCATACCTGTAATACTTAAAGTTGCTGGTATTAATGATATTGTTCTTATAAAATCTGGATTACTTTGTGCACTAGCTAAAAAATATACTGTTGCCAAGGATCCCAAGAATGTCGCTGTAGCTGATTTTAATTCTGATTTTTTTTCTTTATTAATCAATTCTTGGTAACTAGTCTTTTTTTTAATTTTGAATCGTTTGTCTTCTATCATACTATTTTTTCCTTTCTATAAGTTAATTATACATAGAAATATAAGGAAAAAGCAATATATTTAGGGTTGATAAGTAAAATATTCGTATCTCTTTTATACTAACAAAAATACTAAGAATATCAAAATCTTAGCATTTTTATAACTTATTATTTTGAATTAGTACCTCTAATTACTAATTGATAACGACTTTTTTCGTTGTTGTAGAAGTATAGCTCATGTATTTGATGGTATAAGTAATCGTGTATACCCCTTGATTATTGGTATTCCATTCACTAACGGGGCCATTACCATCTTTTATTGTATAGGTAATGGTTGCAAGTGCTGTAACATCTTTTTCTTTTCCACTAGAGTCTACTTGGTATAGTTTTACTTGTTTACTTAAATCAAAAGCAGTTCCTTTGGTAATTGTTGTTGTTTCTTGTCCTTTATCAATATGGTAAGTATATTTAGTGCCACTACTATCGGCTAAAGTATAACTTGCTGCGTCACTATTTAAGGTATTAGAGTTTTTATAAGTAGCAACGACTTTATAAGTACCATAAACATCCTTTGGTTTTTCAATAGTAAAGGTATTTTTATCGGTAAATCCTAGTAATTTATCTTCAAAATAAACATTGTATCCTAGTGGACCATACTCATCATTATCAACAACACTTGTAACACGGTTCCATGTAAGGACTACTTTTTTCATTGTTATATTATAATTTACCTTTAAATTTTGTGGAGTATTTAGTTTTTGATAACGTGTAGATACTTCCGTTGGTTCAGTACCACTTTTGAATAATTCGTAGGTAATTTGATCACTTGGCGTGTTGGGACTTGCTAATAATGCTGGGTTGGTACCTAATTCAACCCCTACTTCAACAACACTATTTGGTTTATTGAATGTACTATTGTTTCTTGGGAATACAGCTTCACCTAATGCTTTAAATAAGCGATCACGCTGTATAGCAGCTGGAGTTAGACGAGCACAATGTTCACTTGTTGCAATATCATATCCATACCACATTCCAATGATAACATCAGGGGAGTATCCTACTGTCCATGAATCATTAACGGCATCATGTGGTAAATTTTTAATGGCTGCTGTTTTATCATCAAAGTTGGTTGTTCCTGTTTTAGCAGCAATATTAACCCCTGGTACTTTAACTCCACTACTAGTAGCATCTAATAGTACATCGGTTATCATATAAGCTGTATAATCGCTCATGACTTGTCGTCTTACTGCTTGATGTTCTACTTCTTCTCCTGTATCACGATAGACAAATTTGATAACAGAATATGGTTCATTATAATATCCACCATTAGCAAATGCTGAGTATGCTGCACTCATTTGTAGTGGCGTAACCCCGTTGAATGCTCCTAAGGCATGTGCTTCATGAATATATCCATTAGATACTTCAGGTTGAATTCCTAAATTTTGAGCAAATTCTAAAATCTTTTTATTATCTACATTTTGGAAAGCTTTTAATGCGGGGATATTTCTAGAGTAAGCAAGTGATTGTCTTAGTGTTAAAGTACCCATAAATTGGCCATCCCAGTTGTTGATGTTTTGCCCTGTTGAGTAAGCATAAGGTTCATCTTTAAATAAGGTATATGTTGACCAATTGTTGTATTCAATTCCAGGACCATAATCAAAAATTGGCTTAGCTGTTGATCCTGGTTGACGATTCATTTGGGTAGCAAAGTTAAATCCGTTTACTCCTGTACGATGACGCCCTGCACCTACGGCTAAAATTTTTCCATCATGGACGTCTAATACGGCAACACCGCTTTGAATCACATCATCAACCCATGAGAAAGTCTCGCCATTAAATACACGGTTAACTCCTTGTTGTTTTCCTCTGTCCATTGTTGTATAGATTAAAACAGGAGTAACGTAAGGGTTAATACTATATTTTTTGTCCATTTCTTCCACAACAGTATCAATAAATCCTTGGAATTCATCACTATCATCATATGTTGTTTCTAATAAAGATTCAATAGGAATACTTTTCGCTGCATCGGCTTCTTCTTGTGAGATATATCCGTGTAGTACCATAAGATTTAAAACGGTAGCTCGTCTAGTATCCGCATGATCTGGGTATAGCTTTGGATTATAGTATTTAGGAGATTTGAATAATCCAGCAATAATTGATGCTTCTGCTAAGTTCAAATCACTTACACTTTTATTAAAGTAATAACGACTTGCTTGTTCAACTCCCCAAGCATTTCCTCCTAAGAAGTGATTGTTCACGTAATATTCAATAATTTGTTCTTTGGTGTAATTTTTTTCTAGTTTAAATACAGATAGATAAATGTCAGTGAACTTACGAACAATTCCTTCAAAACCTTTATCCTCGGTAGATGTGAAACTATTTTTTATTACTTGCATAGAAATTGTTGATGCTCCACCAGCGGAAGAGTCTCCTGCTAATTGTTTAATACTTGCTTTAATAAAACGTGGTGCATCAAATCCATTATGTTGAAAAAATCTTGAGTCTTCTGTAGCAATAATGGCATCAATTAATACTTGAGGTAGGTCGTTATATTCAATGTTTTCCCTCATTTGAGCACCAATTTTTGTAATGACTTCTCCATTGATATCATATAGAATCGAAGACTCTTTTTTATAAAGTTTTTCTACATCAAACTCTGGCGCACTTTTAACTACATGATAGAAAAAACCTCCAACGGCAATACTACCAAGTAAAACCATAATTAAACAAAAAATCAAACAAATATTAATGATTCTTCGTTGCTTTTTCTTTCCTCTA
>CAOKBR010000032.1 GCA_948466735.1 uncultured Mycoplasmatota bacterium
GTAATGATAATAGCAAAGGTCCAACAACAATCTTGCCAGTATTAGAAGCAGCAACAAGTACATGGAACAATGTGTTAGATCAAACGTACACTTTAGGAACAACGATATTTAAGGATAATCCCTATACAGAATGTAACCATGATAGTGTATGCACAGGAAATAAATATACATTACCTGAGCGAACAGCGAAGGCAAGAATGATTACCTTACAGGAAGCAAGAGGATTAGGTTGTACTAAAGCAACAGAACAATCTTGTCCAGTATGGATGTATAATTATTTAAACGTTTCAACAAGTTATGGAGGAACAGTAAATCAAGGTGGAGGAGAATATGGAAACAACTGGGGATACTGGATGTCTTCCGCGTATCCGACTAGGAATTGTGTTTGGTATATTTATAATGCTGGTGGGTCAGCAGAACAGTTCCCTTGGAAACTTGATCAAGGTGGACGTGCAGTTGTCCAAATTAGGAAATAGTTTAGAGAAAATGTGAAAAATTTAAAAGAGAAGTTTGCAAGTGAAAAATAATTTGCAACCTTTTTCCTTTGACATTTAAATTTATAAAGTCTTTACAAGAAAAGCGTAGTAATGGTATGATTATTGTGTTAAGAATGGAGTAGTTGTATGAAAAATATGGAAAATAAAAAAATGATGACCATTTTAAAAGTTGTTGCTATTATATGTGCCTTAACCATTTTTATTGAAATTTGCTATGTGGTGTACCATAAAAATAAAATTGATAAAAATACAACATATTATGATGGACTAAATTCAATTGTGAAAATAGAAGATGGATATCTTGGTGCAGGTAGTAGTGACTTTAAGCATAGTAAAAAAAATAGTTATACCAAAGTAGGAGAAAATGGAAAACTAGTAAAGTATGATAATGATGGAAAAATTATTTGGGAAAAAAAGTATGAAAATGAGTTTGGTAATGGTTTTTATCAAGCGATTGAAGTAAGTGATGGATATTTGGCTTTAGGATTAATGATTAAAGATGAAAAACAAAAAGAAGAAGATGAACATGATGCTTTAATGGTTAAATACGATAAAGAGGGAAATATTGTTTTTGAAAAAACTTTTAATACGCTAGGAAATGCAGTATTCAAAAACGCGATTGAAGTTGATGATGGTTACTTAGTGGTAGGTCAGTCTATTTATGCTCCGATGGTACTTGGAAATGATGATCAAGGTGGAGCAGTATTAATTAAGTATGATAAAGAGGGAAACGAGATTTGGAAAAGCTTTTATGCAGGAACAAAATCAGGAATTTTTCATGATTTAGTAATTGTGGATAATGCGATTTATGCGGTTGGAAAAGATGCAGCAAATACTGGAATTTTAGTAAAATATGACTTAAATGGAAATAGAGAGTGGATAAAAAATTATAGTTTCACAGATTCCATTGGATTTTCTAGTATCGCCTTAACAGAAGACCATCAATTGATTGTATCTGGTAGTAGAAAGAAGAATGATGAAGATAAAAATGATTACAAAAATATGCCTTTATTAGTAAAATATGATTTAAATGGTAAAATTTTATGGAGTAGAACTTATGAGAATACAGTGGATATGGGAAGATTTCATAAAGTAGTTGTGGAAGGAGATTCTTATATCTTAGTAGGACATGTGGCTATAAAGGATGAAGAAAAGTCAACGGATACTACCAATGTTTTTAGATATAACGGGATTATTGGAAAGTACAAATCAAATGGAGATTTAGAATATACTCATGAATTTGGTGGAAGTATGGATGATTATTTTACGGATATTCTAGTGGAAGAAGATGATTATTTAGTTGTGGGATATAGTAATTCTAAGGATAAAGATTTAGCAAAAAGTAAGCAAAAAAATGGAAAAGATTTCTTTACGAAATGGGTAAGATATGCTAAAGATGGTGTTTTAAAACAAGTAAAGTAGAAGGTGAAAAACTTCTATTTTTATTGTAACTCTAAAAAAATCAATTAGTATCTTACTTTTTGGGAAATACTAAAAAAATAAAAAAAAGAATGGTAATTTTTAATGATTACCATTCTTTTTAATTGATTATTTGTTATAGAATTCAACGATTAATGATTCATTGATATCTGCACTTAGTTCACTACGTTCTGGAAGTCTAACATACTTTCCTTCGCACTTTCCTTCATCAAAAGTAACAAATTCAGGACGTTTAACGTTTTTTTCTAGTGAAGCTTTAACTGCAGGATGCTCTTTAGATGTTTCTTTTAATCCAATAGTAGAACCTACTTTTACGCGGAATGATGGAATATCGACTTTCTTACCATCTACTACTACGTGACCATGGTTTACTAATTGTCTAGCAGCACGACGAGTTGAAGCAAATCCCATGCGATATACTAAATTATCTAATCTAGATTCAAGTAATTTTAAGAAGTTTTCACCGTGAATACCTTTAATTTTTGCTGCTTCATCAAAAGTTTTACGGAATTGCTTTTCATTTAATCCATACATGAAACGAACTTTTTGCTTTTCTTTTAATTGTGTTCCGTAGTTAGATAATTTTCCTTTTCTTTCATTTCCGTGTTGTCCAGGCCCATAAGGTCTTTTTACTAATTCTTCACCAGTTTCTAAAATAGAGAAACCTACACGTCTTGCTTGTTTATAACGTGATCCTGTATAACGTGCCATAATACACATCCTTTCTTTATTTCATATCCCCGATAAAAATCCACTTAGTCAAATAGAAGGGAGTTATCTTTCCAAATGCTTCCGTTGACAGCAACAACGTACTAATTATTTAAATAACACTTTTCTTTTCGCTAAATGTGCTGTTTTTCGTAAATATGCAGTTATTATTATATTAAGAATATGATAAATAGTCAAGAAATATTTGCAAAAAACCAATCAATATAAAAAAACTCCATTTTTCCTACGTAATACTTTGCCAATAATGATAAAGTTTCGAATTAACATGGAAACATATTTTCCAAATTAATATTAACATAAAAAAGAAATACTGTTAAATTTAATGCTAAATTATAAACAATTTGTCAAGTCACAAAAAGAATATGAGAGTATGTAAGGAATGTCTTTGAGTAAATATCAAGAATATTGTAAAAAAGTGAAAGTTCCTGCAATAAAACTAAGAATAAAAGTATAAAAAATACTTGTTTATATTTAAATACTTTTGGATTATCAAATTTAATATTAAAAAAATTGAAATGATAGCCCTTCTATGATAAAATAAGTATATACTAAACGAATATGAGGGGATGTAAATGGAGCAAGGCGCAACATTATTAATTATTACCTTTGTTATCATTGGTTTAATTTTATGTGTAGGAGTCATAATTATTTTAAAGAAACGTCGATTAAAAAAACTTAAAAATGAGATTATTAAAATAGAAATTGAAAAAAACTTAATTGCTAGTACTCCTGTTTTATCAGAATTATCAAAAGCAGAAGCCATTATTAAAAATGAAAAAATGGAAGAGAAAGTACAAAAATGGCAAGAACAATTTGATTATATTAAAGATGTTGAATTAAATCAATTAACGGATATGATTGTGGAATTAGACTTAGAAGTCGATCAAAAGAATTATTATAGTTTCCAAGAAAAATTAGCTCAAGCAGAATTAGAAATTTATAAAATTAAAAGTCAAGCGAATCGTTTGTTAGATGAAGTAAGAGAAATTACTTTAAGTGATGAGAAATATCGTAATATGGTAACGAAGTTAAAGGCAAAATATAGAGAGCTAAGTCAAGAATTTCAAAAAAATAAGGAAAGTTACGATGAAGTTAGCGAGATGATTGAACTTCAACTAGAAACTATCGAAAAACGTTTTTCCGATTTTGAAAATGCAATGGAAAATAATGAGTATAGTGAAGTTGTCCACATTGTTCATGCTCTAGAAGCGATGCTTGAACATATGGAAGTAGTTATTGATGAAGTACCAGATTTGATTTTATTAGCAAAACATTTAATTCCAAAACGAATTGAGCAAGTAGAAGAAAATTATCAAGATATGATTAAGAAAAATTATCCTTTAGGTTATTTAAAAGTAGAATATAATATTGAGCAAACGATTCAAAATACGAACTCTATTCTTGATCGAATTAAAGTATTAAATTTAGAAGACTGTATGTTTGAATTAAAGACAATGCTAGATTATTTAGATTCTTTATTTTATGACTTTGAAAAAGAGATTTTATCGAAGAAAGTTTTTGAAGAAATTAAAAAAGATTTATTTGTGAAATTAGAAAATATTAATCATATTGTTGATGGAATTAATTTGCAATTGGATGATATTAAAAAGATGTATGATTTAACGACAAAAGATTTGACAGGATTAGAAAAGGTGAAGAAGTCACTTATTAAAATTAATAAAGACTACGATGCGATTATTAATGAAGTAGATCTATTGAATCAACCATTTTCTAAAGCGCATTATAAGTTAGAAGAGTTAACAAAAAAATTAAAAGAACTTGAAGAAAAGCTTGATTTATCGCTAAAATCATTAGGTAGTTTATATGAAGATGAACTACGTGCTAAGGAACAATTAAAAGAATTTAGGGAATTGTTAAATAATTGTAAGATGTTACCTCGTTTTGCTAAATTACCAGTAATTTTAGAGCATTATTATATCGAATTAGAAGAAGCGAATGAAGCAGTGGATGAAATTATTAAGGAATTAAATCGTAAACCTATTGCGATTAAGACTTTAAATACGCGTGTAGATACTGCTAGAGATTTAGTACTAAAGTTATATAAGACGACAACTGATTTGATTCATGATGCTAATTTAGCAGAGCAAGCAATTATTTATAGTAATCGTTACCGAAGAAGTTATGTTCAAATTGATCAAGTACTAGATAAAGCAGAACGTACCTTTTATAAAGGAGAATATAGAAATGCTTTAGATTTGGTTATTGATGGAATGAAAAAAATTGAACCTAACTTTGAACACAAATTAATTGAATTAAGTGAAAAATAGTTGATAGAAATGAGGAAAAAGGTGTGCATTTTCCTTTTTTTCTGCTATAATAGGCTAATGGAAATGAGGTGGTATTTTGGTATATTTGGATTATAGTGCAACAACACCAGTGGATGATTTAGTATTGGATACGTTTAATCAAGTGACAAAAAAATTTATTGGCAATGCAAATTCTCTTCATCAATTGGGAATTGAAAGTAAAAATTTGATGGATACCGCGGTAGAGCAAGTTGCTAATTTGTTAAAGGTGAAAAAAAGTGAAGTAATTTTTACATCGGGTGCCAGTGAATCTAATAATTTAGCGATTTTAGGATGTGTTTTTGCTTATCCTAGGCGAAATAAGTACATATTAACTACCGAATTAGAGCATTCTAGTATTGAAAATCAAATTCCTTTTTTAAAACAGTTAGGATTTATAGTGGATTTTATTGAATTAGATGAATATGGAAGAGTAGATGAAGCGAAGTTTTTAAAAAAATTAGAAAATGATCCTGTTATGGTATCTATTGGTATGGTCAATAGTGAACTTGGAGTTTATCAAGATGTAAATACTTTGGGGAAATTAATTCATGAACATTCTAAAGCGATTTTTCATGTGGATGGAACACAAGCAGTAGGAAAAATGCCATTAGATTTAGAAAATATCGATTTATTTGGTTTTACAGCCCATAAATTTTATGGATTAAAAGGAATTGGTGTTTTAGTAAAAAAAAGTACTTGTCATTTAGTTCCTTTAATTCACGGTGGAAAAAGTCAAAGTGAATATCGCAGTGGTACTCCAGCTTTAGGGTTAATTGTAAGTTGTGCCAAAGCTTTGCGTTTAGCAATGGAATCACTTGACGTTAATTTAAAAAAAGTACAAGAACTTCATGCTTTTTTAATTGAAAAGCTACAAAAAATGTCATATATTATCATAAATAGTAATGAATACTCAATACCTCATATTGTTAATATTAGTATTGTTGGCATTAAACCTGAGACGATGTTACATGCTTTATCGGAAAAAGAAATTTATTTATCCACTAAAACAGCATGTTCTTCTAACCAAAAATTATCAAGTGCCTTAAAAGCGTTAAAAAAAGATGATAAAATTTCTTCTAGTTCACTTAGAATTAGTATTTCGCATTTAACAACAAAAGATGAACTATTATATTTTGTAAAAGCATTAGAGAAAAGTTACCATGAATTAGAATTTGAAAGTAGGTTACACTAATGGAGAGAGTAATTTTAATTAAGTATGGAGAATTAACAACCAAAAAAGGGAATCGAAATTTTTTTGTGCATACATTAACAGAAAATATTAAAATGAAATTAAAAAATTATCATGTAACAATAAAAAAAGATTTATCGAGGATGAGTATTAGTTTTGATTTAGAACAAATGGATGAAATTTTAGAAAAAATTAATCAAGTTTTTGGGATTCACGCTTATCATATAGCTCATAAAGTCCCATCTAACATTGAAGATATTAAAATAGAAATATTAACGATGTTAAAAAGCATTTCATTTTCGACTTTTAAAATTGAAGTAAAACGCAGCGATAAGACTTTTTCGATGAATAGTATGGAATTAGAGCGATTCCTAGGTGGTGTGGTTTTAAAAAATTTAGAAGGAAAAAAAGTTGATGTACATCATCCTGATGTTTTATTTAAAGTAGAGTTATGCAAAGATTATACTTATTTATATACCAATTCCATAAAAGGACTAGGTGGATATCCCGTTGGAACACAGCCTAAGGCACTAGCGATGTTAAGTGGAGGAATTGATTCACCTGTTGCGATTTATTTAGCCTTAAAGCGTGGAATAAAAGTGGATGCTGTATATTTTGAAGCAATGCCACATACTAGTATAGAAGCAAGAGAAAAAGTAATATCTCTTACTAAGAAATTAGCTAAATATAAAAATAAAATTACTTTATATGTTGTTCCTTTTACAGAAATTCAAGAAGCTATTTATAAAAATGGAAATAGTGACTATTGTATTACCATTATGAGACGGATGATGTATAGAATTATGGATAGATTATGTAAAAAGAATAAAGCAGTAGCAATTATTAACGGAGAGTCCATTGGCCAAGTAGCTAGTCAAACACTAAATAGTATGGCAGTAATCAATGAAGTGACAAAAACTCCTATCATAAGACCAGTGGCATGTTTAGATAAATTAGAAATTATTGATATTGCTAAAAAAATAGATACTTATGAAATTAGTATTCTTCCCTTTGAAGATTGTTGTACGGTGTTTGTCCCTAAACATCCAGTAATTAATCCAGTACTTGAAGAATGTTTAAAAAGTGAGGAAAAATTTGATTACTTTGAAATGATTCAAAAGGCAATAGATAACATTTTAACATTTTCTATTACCGAAGATGATAAGAAAAAATACGAAGATTTATTATAGGTAAAAATTTCCAAAAAAAAGTTTGTATGAAAATTCATATTTTTCACATTCTATAAATGTATAGGAGGTGAAACAAATGAATAACTCAAACAACAAAAATTCAATGAAAATGAGAGTTCCTGGTGCTAAACAAGCAATCGAAAGAATGAAATATGAAATCGCTAATGAATTCGGTGTTAATTTAGGACCTGATGCTACTGCTCGTGCAAACGGATCAGTAGGTGGTGAAATCACTAAACGTTTAGTTCAAAACGGAATGAACCAAATTAGTGGATCTTATAACAACCAATCTAACTAATTAGACTACGAACGAAAAGGTGGACGAAGTTGATGTCCATCTTTTTTATTAAGAAATAAAACATGAAAATTTTAAAGTTACAGATGTAGTAAAAAAAAATAGTAAAAAATTTTCCCCAGTCCTTTGCAGTTTTTAACGCTTTACTAAAGAGTGAAATAGAAAATCGTATTTTCGCTTAAAGTTGGGATTAAAATTTTTTGAAAATTTTATTTGAAAAAATTCTTTTGTTTTAGTATGATAGTGCTATAGGAGATGACGTTATGGAAAAAACTTATATTATGTTAAAACCAGATGCCCATAAAAGAGAATTGATGGGAGAAATTATCTCACGAATAGAGAGAAAGGGATACAATATTACGAACATGAAGATGATGCATCTAACATCGAAAACACTGAAAGAGCATTATGCACATTTAGTAGATAAACCATTTTATCCTAATCTAGAAGAGTTCATGATGAGTGGACCTGTTGTTGGAATGGTTGTAGAAGGTGAAGGAGTAGTTCTTGGTATGCGTAATTTGATGGGGCCTACAAAATGGTGGGATGCCCTAGCAGGAACGATTCGAGGGGATTTCTCTAATGCTAATGATTTAAGTGCTAACTTAATTCATGGGTCTGATTCAGTAGAAAAAGCCAACGAAGAAATAGCTCGCTTTTTCCCAGAAGGAGAAGTAACGATTTAGATGAGAAATCATCTTTTCATTTGGCGAAAAACTATTTGAAAGATGAAAAACAATATAGTATAATAAGAAGTAGAAAAGAGGGATTATAAATGAAAATAATGTCAATCAATGCGGGAAGTAGTTCTTTAAAATTTAGTTTATTTGATATGGAAACAGAAACTTCTATTGCATCAGGTTTATTTGAAAGAATCGGAATTGAAAAAAGTAATTATAAAATTAAATATCAAGGCACTAAAATTGAACAAGAAGTACCACTAGAAACTCATGCGGATGCTGTTGATATTTTATTAAAAAAGTTAGTAGAATTAAATATTATTGCATCACTTGATGAAATTGATGCAATAGGTCATCGTGTAGCTCATGGTGGGGATTTATACAAAAGTTCTGTGTTAATCACGGAAAAGGTTGTCGACGATTTAGTGAATTTAAAAGATTTTGCGCCTTTACATAATCCAGCTCATGTATTAGGGATTCGTGCTTTTCAACAAGCTCTACCTAATGTGCCAATGACAATTGTACCAGATACGGCATTTCATCAAACGATGGATGAAGTAACGTATATGTATCCAGTACCTTATGAATGGTATAGTGAATACAAAGTAAGAAAGTATGGTGCACATGGTACAAGTCACAGATATATTGCTGAGACTTTAGCAGAAAAATTAGGTCGTAATGATTTAAGAATTATTAACTGTCACTTAGGAAATGGTGGAAGTATCACGGCGATTAAAGATGGAAAATGTGTTGATACTTCAATGGGATTTACACCACTTGCTGGAATCATGATGGGAACTAGATCAGGTGATATTGACCCATCAATTATTCCTTATGTTATGGAAAAAGAAGGAAAGAATGCCAGTGAAATTATTAGCGATTTAAATAAAAAATCAGGTTTCTTAGGACTTAGTTGCTATAGTAGCGATGCAAGGGATATTTTAGATGGCGTTAGTAAGGGATTAGAAAAATGTTATCTTGCTCAAGAGAAATTTGTTAGAACAGTAGTAAATTATATTGCAAGTTATTATGTTTTACTAGGTGGATGCGACATTTTATGTTTTACAGCAGGAATTGGGGAAAATAGTATTCCATTTAGAATGAAAATTGTGGAAAAATTAGCATGCCTTGGCATTAAATTAGATGTTGATCGCAATAATACAAGAGATTTAGATATGTTTAAAATTAGTAGCGACGATTCTAGTGTTGATGTTTACGTGGTTGCTACAAATGAAGAATTATTAATTGCTAGGGATACGTTAGAATTAATTAGTTAGGAAAAAAGTTATGTTTAAAAAAATATTACGCTTGATAAAAAAGTACGATACAATTGTAATTGCAAGACATATTGGAGTAGACCCTGATGCTCTAGCTAGTCAAGTGGCGCTAAGGGATACCATTTTGCTTGCTTTTCCCAATAAAAAAGTAATGGCTGTAGGTAATGGAAGTGCTAAATTTCATTACATGGGAAAGCTTGATAAATTAGAACTAAACAATGAAACGTTGCTAATTATTTTAGATACACCTGATCAAAAAAGGGTAGATGGAGTAGATGTATCAGAGTTTGCTTATTCAATTAAAATTGATCATCATCCTTTTGTGGAAAAATTTTGCGATGTTGAGTACATTGATGATAAAGCAGGTAGTACTTGTGAAATCTTATTAGAATTAATAGAAAATTGTAAATTAAAAATGAATAAGGAGATTGCTAGTTACTTATTTATGGGAGTAGTATCTGATACCAATCGCTTTTTGTTTAATACAGCAACACCAAAATTGTTTCGTTTGATTGCCAATTTAATTGAAGAATATCAGTTAGATGATTTGTTTTCTCTATATCAAAATTTGTATTTACGTCCGATGAGCGAAGTTAGACTTCAAGGTTATATTGGGGAACATATGATAGTGACTCCTAATGGAGTAGGTTATATTGAAATTACTAATGATTTAATTAATCAATTTGGTGTTGATAGTGCATCGGCTGGAAATATGATTAATAATTTTAACTTTATTGAAGAAGTTTATGTTTGGGTGACGATAACTGAAGATGTAAAAAATGATATTATTCGAATTGGGATTCGTTCCCGTGGTCCAGTGATCAATTTTGTAGCTGAACGATATAATGGTGGAGGTCATGTGTTTGCATCAGGTGCTAGAGTAACTTCATTTGAAACAGCTCTTGCTTTAGTTAATGATTTAGATGAAGTATGTAAAAAATACAAAGAAAGTATCAAGGAGGAGAGTCCTAATGAAGATTAATGACGTTGATTTAGCTGTCACCGCGGTGAGAAGGAGCCAATATCCAGAGACAAATTTACCTGAATTTCTTTTAGTGGGAAGATCCAATGTTGGAAAAAGTAGTTTTATTAATACTATTGTAGCAAGAAAGAATATTGCAAGAATCTCATCTCGTCCTGGAAAAACGCAAACATTAAATTTTTATATCGTCAATCAAGCTTTTTATCTAGTGGATGTTCCAGGTTACGGGTATGCTGCAGTTGATAAAAAACAACAACAAAAATTTGGTATGATGATAGAAGAATATCTAGAAAAAAGAAAGCCATTAAAACGAGTTTTCATGTTAGTAGATTTTCGTCATAAAGCAATGGAAGATGATTTAATCATGTATAATTTCTTAAAATATTATCATATTCCTGTAACTATTGTTGCCACAAAAGTAGATAAAATATCATCAAGTAAGCATGAAAAAACAAAAAAACAATTGTTAGAAGCTTTTGATTTAGTAATGGGTGATGATATGATTTTATTTTCAAGTATCACCAAGCTAGGTAGGGAAGAAGTCTTAAATAAAATATCCAGTTGTATGGTAGAGACGATTTAAAAAAGGAACCTAAAGCATAAAAAGAGGTTCTTTTCTTAAAAGAGGGGGGAAGTAAGTGCAAGAAATTTATCAAAAATTAAATTTTTATTTGAATGAAATTTGCAAATATTTGGAAAAAAATGATTCTTTTTTATTAGAAAATATTAATAAAATCGCTAGGTTGAATGATTCGTTTTTAGATTTAATGGAAAAATATCCGTTAGAAAATAAAACCATACAAAATCATTTGACTTATGAAGAAGTTTATTTTCTAGCTAGAGAGATAATTGAGCAAATTGATAAAAGTTATTTACCAAGTTTTGATGGACTAATTCAAAGTGGTGAATTAGATTTTGGGTATAACCAAGAATATGAAGATTCACAATATATAAGAATTGAAGAAAAAGGTCAATTGACAAAGTTAATCAATATTTCTAGAAACTTCAATTATGATGATGTTATTTCCTTAGTACATGAATTTATTCATTATACCAATGGGGATAAAAAGACACAAAATAGGTATTACTTGACTGAATTTTTATCGATTTATTTTGAAACCTTTGCACTTTTTTATCTATTAGAAAAAGGTATTCCGCTAGAAGAGATAAACTATTGGGGAAGAATGAAAAATACCATATGTTCTTCACGTTCCCTTTATCGATATGAATGTGTTTTACTAGCGTATGTAAAGTTTGGTGATCTAGATGATAACTCTGTTACTTGGTTACAAAAGTATTTTTGTGGTATAAAGAAAAAATCATTTCAAAAAGAATGCAAAAATTTATATCAAAGATTATCTATTAAAGAAGACGATTACCAAGAAGAACTGGAAGAAAGCCCGAAAAGTCTTGGGAAAATATTAAGTAGAGCATTTATCGCTAGGAATTATCGTTATGTTTTGGGAACATTTTTGGCCATTTATGCACGTTATTATGCTGATTTTCATGATATTGTTTATGTAAACAATCATATTCATGAATTTTTAGATGAGTCAGTTTTTGATATTTGTCTTAGCATGGGAATAGATTTACATGCGGAAGATTTTTCAAAAAAATCGCTTGATGCCATTACCCAATATATGAATGAGTTACAAAAAGAAAATTTAAAAACAAAAAAAGTAAAGAAAATTTAATTTAGAGTTTCTTTACTTTTGTTTTTTCTATAGAAGGAATGTCATTATCTTTTATAGTTCTTTGTTCTTCTTGTTCAGTAGCATTCATTTGGAGTGCTTTTTCTTTATATTGATAGAGCATAGATTTTAAAGATAATAATTGTTCACGTTCATTTCCTTTTAATATAACTCCTCTTTAATCGTACCATTTTCATCAAAAGTAAACCCATCATTTGTTTTAAACTTAGTAGGTACTTCTAAATTACCATAATGTTCATAATATATTTTAGCGTATTTGTATATTTTCTCCCATGGTAATGTGCTTCTTCTACGCTTTGGTTTACTTTCTAATTGATTTATTTCCTGTACACCTTTATCTTTCATTATCATCACCTCAGTAAAATTTTTGAAATACACGGATAAAAAGTTATTATATTTGTTAATGTATTTCTAGAAAAAAATGAAAAAACTTTTATTTTTTGTCATAATGTGCAAAATGTCATACAATACATTGGTGATAGTATGCATATTATCGATTATGATATAGAAGATGCAACAATATTTTTAAATGAAGATTACCTAAATCTTAAGATGATTGAAGATGAAGATTTATCTAATGTGTTAAAAGAGTTAATTCTAAAATTAAATACCATTTACAAACTAGAATTAAAAGGATACTACAAAATGCTTATATTTCATCATGAAATGCTAGGGTCATTCTTAAAACTACATCGATTAGATGACTTAGAATTTTCAAGATGCTTGATTGATTTAAAAATAACTATATTTTTAGATAGTACCATTTATGTAAAAACTAATGATTTTGATTTACTTACCAAGGGAGAATTTTATTTTCATCAAAAATTTCTTTACCAAAACCTATCGATGTTTTCCAAAGAAGAATTATTAAAAATTATTGAAAATGTTGATTTTATTTATGGAGAAGAGGCTTTAGAAATAAGTCATTATCAAAAAGGAAAGAGTCTGTAAATAAAATTGTGTAAATAGAAAATCTTTCCATGATAAAATAAA
>CAOKBR010000033.1 GCA_948466735.1 uncultured Mycoplasmatota bacterium
TTACTCATATAAAAACCTCGTTTCTATTTTGTCCAAGAAACGGGGTTCATATCATGATTAAGATACTTGTTTTTTTATCCTTTTTCATTTTTCTAGAAGTTTTTTACAAATTATGTTATAATATCATCATCAATTAGAAGACATCTTTTTGTTAAAGGAGGCGTGAAATGAAATTAATGGTTGAAGCAACAAGTTTAGATATAGAAAAATATCAACAACACGATATTCAAGCACTTGTGTATGGCTTAAAAGACTTTTCTGTTCACATGGGAAGTTATCTAGAAATAGATGAGTTAAAAGATTTGATGAAGAAAAAAGGAAATTTAGAAATTTTTATTTCCATTAATAAAGTATTGTTTGATGAAGAGATGGATACTTTAGCATCTATCTTAAAAGAAATCGACAAGTTAGAAATAAAAGGAATATTCTATTATGATTTAGCGATGTTGACTCTTAGTAAAGAGCTAAATTTAAAAACAGATCTTGTTTGGAATCAAACTCATATGGTAACCAATTATCAAACTTGTGCCTATTACCAAAAGCAAGTAGTAAACTATGCCTTTTTATCTAGCGAGATTACTCTTGATGAAATGTTAGAAATCAAAAAGGAAACATCGATGAAGTCTATTGCTATGGTGTATGGATATCTTGTTAGTGCTTTTTCCTATCGTCATTTATTAAGTAATTATTATGAATTTTTAAATCAAGAAAAAAAAGGAGAATTATCTATTTTAGAACCTGTTAGTAAGCAAAAATATTTAGTTCGTGAAGAAAAACAAGGAACTACCTTTTATCGAGGGGAAATATTAAACGGTGCCGAAGCTTATTTAACTATGTTAGATACCATAGATTATGCCTACTTTAGAGAGTATCACATTTCTAGTGAAGAATTTTTCTTAGTCGTAGATGCTTTTGCTTCCGTTAAAAATCAAGTGTTAAATGAAAAAGAAAAGGAAGAATGGTTAGAAAAAGTGAACTCTTTAATTCCTAGTACTTATACAGGATTTTTCTATCAAAAAACAATTTATAAGGTGAAAAAATCATGAAAAAAATAGAATTATTAGCTCCTGCAGGAGATTTAGAACGTTTAAAAATTTCTATCTTATATGGCGCAGATGCTGTTTATATTGGAGGACAAGATTATAGTTTACGCGCTAATGCCAATAATTTTAGTATTGAAGAAATGAAAGAAGCATGTGATTTTGCTCATTCTTATCAAAAAAAAGTGTATTTAACTTTAAATATTGTTTTTCATAATGAAGACTTAAAAGGTGTTAGCGACTATATTGACTTAGCAGTAGGTGCAGGAATTGATGCTTTTATCATTAGTGATCCATCCTTAATTCCACTGATTAAAACAAAATATCCTAATGTCGAAGTGCATATTAGTACTCAAAATTCAACTTCTAATAGTAAAGCAGTAGAATTTTTTAAAGAAGAAGGCGCCAATCGTGTTGTACTTGCTCGTGAATTAACAAAATCACAAATCAAAAAAATTATTGATACGACAAAAGTTGATATGGAAGTTTTTATTCATGGAGCAATGTGTACTTGTTTTAGCGGAAGATGTACTTTGTCTAATTATGTTACTAATCGTGATGCCAATCGTGGAGGATGTGCTCAAGTGTGTCGCTTTTCTTTTAAGGATAAAGAAAGAGAAAACGTCAATTTTACTATGGCATTAAAAGATTTAAACATGTCTAATTATATTAAAGATATGATAGAAATTGGTGTTACATCTTTAAAAGTAGAAGGACGTATGCGATCAGTTTATTATCTAGCAACAGTCATTGGTGCATACCGAAAAATTATCGATTACTATTTAGCAAATTTTGATGGTGATGATTTATTAGAAAAAGAAAAAGAATCTTTAGCAAAAGTTGCTAATCGAAAGACGAGTTGTCACTATTTTCCTAAAGAAGATAATATGAGTGATCAGTTTTTAGATCAATATTATACTGGAAGACAAGAAATTTCTAATCAAGATTATCTAGGTTTAATCATTGGATATGACGATAAGTGTAATCGCCTTATTTTAAAAGAGAAAAACTATTTTTCAGTAGGTGATGAAGTGGAATTATTTACGCCTAGTTTAAATACTTATTCTTTTGTTGTTAATGAAATTTACGATGAAAATTTACAACTTATTGACGCAGCAAGACATCCAGAAGAAACGCTTCAAATTCCTTTTTCCAAAAAAGTGGAGCCTTTTTCCATGTTACGTTTAATTAAGAAAGGAAGTAAACATGAATAATGAAGAACCCACTTGGTCAATTGAATTATATCATCAAGAATTAGCCAAAGAAAAAAATATGTCTATGTACGCAACATCATCTGATGCAGCCATATATTTGAAACCTATATTAAAAGATTATCGTCTTCCTTTTGCTATGGATACGGATAAAATTATTCATGCCTTATCTTATAGTAGGTATCAAAATAAAACACAAGTATATTCAAGATTAGAAAATGATCATATTAGTACTAGATTAATTCATGTACAATTAGTAAGTAAAATTGCAAGAACAATCGCTCGGGCTTTACACCTTAATGAAGATTTAGCGGAAGCTATCGCCTTAGGACATGATATAGGCCATACACCCCTTGGTCATTTTGGAGAAAGTGTATTAAATGAGTTATCGCTTAAACGTTGTAAGACGTATTTTTATCATCATGTTCAAAGTGTAAGAAATTATTTGGTGCTAGAAAATTATGGAAAAGGCCTTAATTTATCCGTCCAAGTCTTAGATGGTATTTTATGTCATAATGGCGAGGTGTTGGAACAAAAATATATTCCAAGAAAAAAGACAGAAAAAGAATTTTTAGAAGAATATGAATTATGTTACACTAGTCAAGAAGAAAATAAAAAATTACAAGCAATGACTCTTGAAGGATGTATTGTTCGAATTAGTGACGTTGTTGCATACATTGGTAGAGATATAGAAGATGCCATTTTATTAAAACGTTTTAAAAGAGAAAACATTCCTTTAGAGATAAAACAAGTTTTAGGAGACAATAATCATGATATTATTAATCATTTAGTTACTGATATTATACATAATAGTTTAGGAAAATCATACATTGCATTAAGCGACAAAGTATATCAAGCTTTAGTTGCCCTTCATCAGTTTAACTATCAACATATTTATAAAACGTCCGAAAAAGAAGAAGTATTAACTTATTATCATGATGAAATTTTCTCTCTTTATGATAAATATATAGAAGATTTAAGAAAAAAGAAAACGTCAAGCTTAATTTTTCAAGATTTTTTGCTTAATATGAAAGAAGAATATATTAATCGTACGCCAAAGGAGAGAATCGTAATTGATTTTATTGCAGGAATGACTGATGAGTATTTAATGAGGGAAATACAAAAGCGACTAGATAAAAAGAAATAATTGACTTTTGTCCCATTTTATAGTATTATTTTATGGACGTTACAAATTTTAGAGGTGATAACAAATGAGTGATAGAAAACCAGTTTATTTAACCCAAGAAGGATTAGATGAATTAAAGATAGAATTAGATGATTTGATTAATGTGAAAAGACCTTTAAACATTCAATCGATTAAGGAAGCAAGATCATTAGGGGATTTATCGGAAAATGCCGATTATGATGCCGCCAAAAATGAACAAGCGCAATTAGAAGCACGAATCAAAACCATCGAAAAGATGTTAGAAAATGCAATTATTATTAAAGAAGTACCAAAAGATAGAGTTGGTTTAGGAAGTTTAGTGGCTATTCAATATATTGATGATGAAGAAGATGATGAATATAAAATTGTTGGTAGTCAAGAAGCAGATCCTTTTGCAAGCAAAATTTCCAATGAAAGTCCTATTGCTAAGGCCTTACTAAATCATAAAGTAGGGGATATAGTAACAGTGGATAGTCCAAATGGAAGTTATGATGTAAAAATTACTGCAATTAATTAGGTACCATAAGGTACTTTTTCCATAAGCCAAAGAATTAGTGTTGTGTCACAAGAAAAAATAAGATATAATATTGTCACGGAGGAGTTAATATGGCAAATAAAAAAGAACAAATCAAAGAAGAAGTAGAAAAAGAAGAAAAATCTACTGCTAAGAAAGAGGCAAAAAAAGATAGCAATCGTTTAGTTTTAGAAATTAAAATTGAAGGAGAAGAGTTTTCTAAAGCAGTTGATGAAGCTTTTAATCGTCGCAATAAAAATATTACTATTGATGGTTTTAGAAAAGGAAAAGCACCAAGAGCAATTTTTGTGAAAAAATATGGAGAAGAAACGCTACGTTTTGATGCGGCTGAACAATTAATTCAAAAAGCTTATGAAAAAGTATTAAAAGAAAATAAAGTAGTTCCTGTAGTACAACCAAGTGTAGAGATTAAAGGTCTTGATGAAAAAAGTGTAACTTATTTATTTACAATTATCACAAAACCTAAAGTTACGATTAAAAAATATACTGGTTTAAATATTAAAAGAGAACAAGTTGAAGTAACACAAGATGAAATTGATCATGAATTAGGACATTTATTAGAGCAATATACAGAAGTAGCATTAAAAGAAAATCAAGTTGTAGAAAAAAATAATATTGCAGTGATTGATTTTGAAGGATTTAAAGATGGCGTAGCTTTTGATGGTGGAAAAGGGGAAAACTATTCATTAGAAATTGGAAGTCACACATTTATTCCTGGGTTTGAAGAACAAGTCATTGGAATGAAACAAGGAGAAGAAAAAGAATTTCCTATTACTTTCCCAAAAGATTATCCAAGTGAAGAATTAAAAGGACAAAAAGTAACTTTCAAAGTAGTTGTTCATGAAGTAAAAGAAAAGGTAGTTCGTAAGTTAGATGAAGATTTCTTTGAAGATTTAGCTTTAGAAGGAGTAAAGGATAAAGCATCTTTAGAAGATGAAATTAAAGCAAATATTCTTGCTCAAAAAGAAATGACAGCAGAAAATAATTATATTGATGCTATCTTAGAAGCAGTTGGAAAAGAAGTTGAAGTTGATATTCCAGAAGAAATGGTTGAAGAAGAAATTGATAGAATGATGGGTCAATACGAAGAGCGAATGAAAATGCAAGGAATTTCTATGGAATTATATTATCAAATTACGAAATCAACAGAAAAAGACCTTCGTAGTAAATTAGAAAAAGAAGCATTTTCTCATGTGTTATATCGCTTAATGCTTGAAGAAATCATGAACTTAGAAAAAATTGAAGTATCTAATTTAGAAGCAGAGGAAGAAGCTAAGAAATTAGCAGATAAATATCAAATGAACGAACAAGAATTTTTACAAAACTTTGGTGGCATTGACATGGTTCAATACGATTTAGAAATGCGTAAGACAATTGAATTCTTAAAAGAAAAAAATAAATAACAAAAAATAGGGATTTACCTATTTTTTCTTTTTGATAAATACTTTATTCACCTAAAGGATAGGTAAATAAACTAGAATTTTTATCCATTCCTTTTTGATAATACGATGGTACTTTTCCTTGAAGAAGTTTAATAGCAAGAGGGACTTCCATTTCAACAGTAATATCTTTTGATAACAAAGGCATACTAATGCGTTCAGTGATATAGAATTGAATGGATACCGTAACTAGAGCATTATTAATTCCATATTCTTCAATTTTTGTTTTGATATTACTTTGAATATCGCCGATAAATACAAATTTCATGGGAATTTTAGGACCTAAATTTGCGAAAATGCCGTTATTTAACAAAGCGCCAATAGGAATTTCACAAAATATTCCATTTTCTAAACGTTGTGCTTGATTATTTTTATATTTATCAGTAATAAATAAATTGGTAAAATCCCCACTATCTAAATGGTTAATTTTATCTCGAATCGTTTTAGTTACTAACGATAATACCTCATTTACCACGTTAGAATTAAAATCAATCGTTTGAATATCATCATTACTACTCTTGGTAGTAGTAAATAGTTGATTAAGATCAATATCTTTTGTGATATTTTCAATGGATACTTGATTTACTAATAAAGTAGTAAATCTTCTTGCTTCTAATTCTACATAATTTTCCATTAAAGGATTTAATTTTTTCCCAATAATAGATAAGCTAATGATAACCCCAATAAGCACTAACACTATTGTTAAAAGAAATAAGTGGATTTTTTCTTTTCTCCTTTTCTTTTTCATGGTCAACAAAAAAGATGTTACATGGATAATTGAACCAAGATAACATCTTCTCCTATTTTGGTAATATTATTCCAATTGATTTCGGTATCCACACCTTTACGTAGTGAAAAAATATTTTTATTTGGTTCAATAATTAAGGAAACAATACTTCCTTTTTCCTCGTCAATCCGAACATCAATAATGTTTCCAATATTTTTTCCATCAAGTACATTGACAATTACCTTATTTTGTAAATCTGATAATCGCATATTACCACCTATCCTTAATTTAGTATACGCGAAAATTTGATAAGGTATGCTTATTGCAGTCTTTTCTTTAAGGTATTAATCGCATTTTTTTCTAATCGAGATACTTGTGCTTGACTAATGGTTAACTCATTGGCAATTTCCATTTGTGTTTTTCCCATGACATATCGCTGATTTAAAATTAATTGCTCACGATCACTTAACTCAGAAATGGCATGTTTCATTGACATTTGAGCCTCACGGTCAACATTTTCCGTTTGATCAGCCAATTGGTCATACAAATATATCGTATCACCACCATCACTATAAATTGGTTCAAACATACTAACTGGATCCAACATAGCCTCCATTGCATTGACAATTTCAAAACGGCTTACCCCTAGAATGTCAGCAATTTTTTCATAAGAGAGTTCCCGTCCTTCTTCTTTCATATAGTTTTCCTTCAATTTTATAATTTGATAAGATAAATCCTTTACCGAGCGACTTACCCGAATACTGCTGTTATCCCTTAAGTATCTCCTAATTTCTCCTAAAATCATGGGAACGGCATAAGTTGAAAATTTCACCTCATGTGCCAAATCAAAATTATCAATTGCCTTAATTAGACCTATGCATCCAACTTGAAATAGATCATTCATATTTTCAGATGTATTTCCAAATCGTTTTAGAATGCTAAGAACTAATTTTAAATTACCATTCACTAAATCATCTCGAGCAAAAGGGTCGCCATTTTGCATTTTTAAGAACAGTTCCCTCATTTCAACATTTGTCAATACTTTAATGTTCGCTGTATTCACGCCAGAAATTTCTACCTTATGGCGTGACATAAAATTCTCCTTTCATCACCAATTTTGATGGAATTTTAAAAAAAATATACAAAGTAGTATTAATTTTGTAAATTTGTTTAAATTAAGAAAAATGGTCAAAAATAAAAAGAGTAGTGACAAAACTTTATTGAGTTATGTTATAATGAAAAATAAGGAAGTGAGGAAATGACAAAAATAAAACGTAAGAAATTGAAAGTTAGAAATTTCATTCTATTTCTTCTTATAATTGGCGCATTACTTTTTGGAGGATACTATTTGTTTTTTAAAAGTGGAGTAAGCATATCGAATCCTAAAGAGATTTTCTTTTTAGCAAGTAATCAGGATAAAGTAGTTGCTTATCTTGATGAAACAATAGAAGGAACAATAGAACTTTCACGAGGCACTAAGGTGAATGCTCATTTAAAAAAGATTGTCGAAAAGGATGAAAAAAATTACATTTTAATAGAAGTGGATGGAAAAGAGTACTATATTGATAAAGAAGTTTTAGTAGCGAGTCAGGAAAAGGTAGTCTTAGAAAAAGACATTTATGTGCGAACTGCTCAAAATTTGTATAGCGAGAGTAAAAATGGAAAACTGCTCACTTTAGTAAATAAGGGAGAAAAGTTAGAAGTCATTGGATTTGATAAAATCAACGAAAATGGTAAGGTCAATATGTATAAAGTAAAATCTGGTGAAAATGAGGGCTATATTTATGAAAAATATGTACTTTCAAATGAAGAATTAGCAAATCTTCCTTATGATCAAGATGGAATTTATAAAATTCATCAAGAAAGGACAAATAGTATTGGAGGAGGAAATGCTTTAAATTTAGATTATTATCCTGTGGAAAAGCCAAAATTTAGTGATAACATTATGCCAAATAAAGTGTATGCACTTTATTTAAACTGTGGAAGTAACGTGATTAATAATGTGGATGCTTATATTGAATTAGCAAAACAAAGTAAAATTAATGCTTTTGTGGTAGACATTAAAGATAATAAAATGCCAGCTTATGATTCAGAAGTAATGAAAAAATATTCGCCAAGTAATGCAGAACACGCGTTTAACACGGTAGAGGAATATAAAAAAGCAATTAGTAAAATCAAAGAAGCAGGATTTTATGTCATTGGACGAATCACGGCTTTTAAAGATGAGTATTTTGCTCAAGATCATAAAGAATACGCACTACTAAATAAAAAAACAGGAGAGCTGTTTATTCATTCAGGAACCTATTGGCCAAGTCCTTATCAGCGAGAAGTGTGGGAGTTTAATGTAGAATTAGCTAAAGAAGCTGTAAAATTGTTTGGATTTAATGAGATTCAATTTGATTATGTACGTTTTCCCGATCGAACAGTAGCACTAGAAAATAGTGGTACCATCGATTTTAAAAATATTTATAATGAAGAAAAGGTTCAAGCAATTCAACGCTTTTTGATGTATGCAACAGATGAGATCCATCAATTAAACGCTTATGTTTCAGCTGATGTGTTTGGAGAAAGCGCTCATACTTACGTGACTGCTTACGGACAATATTGGCCAGCGATTAGTAATGTGGTGGATGTCATCAGTGGAATGCCATATCCAGATCATTTCAATAAGTATGAATATGGTTTTACTGTACCTGTTTGGAGTGTGCCATATGACATATTAAACTATTGGGGAAAAAATTTTGTTGCCAAAAGACAAGAAGAAATACCAACACCTGCAATAGTAAGAACATGGATTCAAACTTATGATACCATTAGAGAACCATATTTAACTTATGGTGCAAAAGAAGTAGAAAATCAAATTAGGGGATTGTACGATGCTTCTTTAACTGGGGGATATATGACTTGGAACTCAGGATCAAATATTGAGAAGTATCGTAGCCAATTAGCTGCATACAGTAAGGAGTATTAGTATGATAAAAATCGGAAATCAACGGTACGAATTAGTACAAAATGAAAAATCATCCTTTAATCAGGAAGAATTTGAAGATAAGTATACTGACTATTTTGCAGCTTACGATTATATCTTTGGTGATTATGCATATGATAAATTAAGACTCAAAGGTTTTTACGAGTCAAATCACGAAAAAGCCCAAGAATTCAACGATATTAGCACATTGGATGAGTACATTTTACACTACTGTGCATATCAAGCAAAATATTTTTTGTTAAAAAAAGTAAAATAGTAGTTGAAAATAGCCAAATTTATGATAAAATGGTATATATAATAGTTATGGAGGGAAATATGAACCAAAATATAAATGAAGAAAAGAAGGTTATCAACATTATTGATTCAGAGGGAAAAAGTGAAGAGGTTGAAGTTATATTTAGTTTTCGTTTTACGGATTTAAATAAGAAATACGTTGTTTATACGAAAAATGAACAGGATGCAAACGAGAATACGACAATTTATATTTCGGAAATTCAAGAACAGCCTAATGGAATACCAAATTTAATTGGTGTGGCAACAGATGAAGAATGGACTAGAATTAAGAATTTATTGCGCGATATTTCTAAGTTAGATGCTGAAAATTTATAGAAAGGGATGATGAAAAATGTTGGATGCAGCAAGTTTAATAGAAAAAGGCCAATTTGAGTTACTACCAGAATTTACTAAAGGTCTTGGTGATTGCCAAAAGGTAGTCGATGCTTCTATCGTTAAAATTTCCAAAAATAGTCTTGGCATTTTAAACAAGTTCTTGAAAAAAATGAGGAAGACGTCTGAGACTATTGAAAAAGATATTTTGCCATCATCACAATATGATGAGCAATTTAAAATGGCTGCTAGGGAAGATAATGAAAAATTAAGAGAAATCTTACAACAAGCAGAAAAATTGTTCCAAAAAGCACAATCTGTTTATATTGAAATGGATATGCGCCAATATAATGATAAAGCAGTTAAAAAACTAAAATTACCTACATCAATTGTTTCTAAAACAAAAGAGTTTTTTTCAAAAATTGGTTTAAAAAAAGCTCAGGCAAAAGAAGAAATAATAGAAAAAGAAGATCGTGAACAATTAGCAAGAGAATTAGAAGCTAAAGCCTTTGAAGCAAAGGCAAGTGAGGCTTTAAAAACGAAAGAGTCTCCCACCGACTTAGAAAAAGAAGTGAAAACAGAAGTTAGTAGTACTATTCAACAAATACAAGCTGCTCATGAACCTGTCAAAGAAGTAGACGAAAGAATGCAGCAACGTCTTAATAAATTGATGCCTAAGGGAGAACCTAGAAAGCCTCAAGCAGCAACTGTTACTGATGATAAGAATAAGTCTAAACCTTTAGGAAATGTCGATGAGTTTCTTGACCAAATTCGTAAATCTTCAAAAACTGTAGAAAATCCTTTAAAATCAATTGAGAAAGGTGCTATTTTAAAACCTGAAGTGACAACAGAAGATGTAGAAAAAAAGAAAAAAGTACAACCTGAACCTACACTTTATGATAGAATGATGGCTAATTTTGAGATAATGCACAAAACTCCAGAGTTAGAAGCAGTAAGTAGTAGGAATAGTTATATTTATCAAGATGGTGAATTACGTTCAACTCAAGCTCCACGTTTTATTCATCCTATTGATAAACCTGAATATGAGCTAAATTCTGTAGAGGAAGAAAAGCCTATTATAGCAGATGTACCTATTAGTAATGACGAAGAAGAGATGAATAGAATTATTGAGACAAGTGAGAAAAAAGATGATTCTAGTAGTATAATGAAAAGAAAGTTGGAAGAATTGCGTATGAGTAAGGAAAAACCTAGTGCTGATTCATTTGTAGAAAAACAAATGAGAAAAGATCCTATTGGTAACTTTGTAAAATCTGGCGGTGCTGGTTTGTTACGTAGAGCTTCAGAAGTAGAAAATTATAAAGAAAGTGATAAGAACGAAGAGGATTTAAAAGCTGCGTTAAGACGTATTGAAGAAACTCTAAAACAAGAAACTGATAGTTTACCTAGAGAGGTTCGTGAGGCTTTAGAAGAAGCTGCTACTGCTACAAATGAAGCGCTTCAAACAAAAAGAAAGGCTACTGATTTGGGCGCTACAACACAACGCATTACCATTCAAGTAGAACGAACATCAGATGAATTAAAGAGATTACAAGAAGAGTATGATAAAAAAATGGATGAATTAAAGAATTTTGCAGCAGGAATCAAAACTATGGCTGCACAGGTAAAGAGTAGAGAACAAGCTCGTCAAGAAGTTTATACACAAGATTTAACTCTTGGAAATAAAAAAATTGATGAATATCAACGTGAGTTAGATGAATTACGTGGTAAAAAGGATGCTTTACTAGATGCAATTGATAAGACAAAAGAAACTTACGAGAAATTCTCTGCAACTAGTGGAATTAAAAGATAATTCGTTAATAATAATTTAAAAGATATGGCAATATGGTCATATCTTTTTATGATAATGAAACTGGAATTTTTGTTACAAATTCATTTTCGTTTCATTAGTAGCAATCATATTTATTTCCGTCCCTCATAAAATTTAATGAGGTGTGAAATGAAAAATATATTATACTACTTTTATCAAATAACAGTTGGGCAAATTCATCGCATAAACGATAACTATTGGTTTGAAATTAACGGCTTTCCATATTTTTTCACACCTTTAACAGTTTCATACGATGAAATAAATACTATTTATTCATTGCTAATGGACAATCAAAGTAAAAATTTGTCTTTATTTCATACAATAATTGTAAATAAAATGAATCAAATAGTCACTTCTTTTGAACAAAAAAATTATGTCTTATTAAAGCTATCTTTACCTCTAAATCAGCTTAATTTAACGCCAAGTATTTATGATTTGTCACTTAATCAATATGTGCAAATTGAAAAAAAATATTATTCTATTACAAGAGATTACTGGAAAAATTTGTGGGAAAAGAAAATTGACTATTTTGAAAGTGAAGTTTTTCAAATAGATTATAAATTTCCGCTGCTTTTAGAATCAGCGGCTTATTACATTGGGCTAGGTGAAAATGCTATTAGTTATTTAAATTACGTTATAATGACAGCAAAAAAGGATAATAGAGATTACTTGGTTGTTTCTCACCGTACCTGCCATTCTTTTTCTTCATTGTTAGAATATAAAAATCCAATGAATATTGTTCTTGATCACTATGTTCGTGACATTGCTGACTATCTTAAATATGTTTTTTGGAACGATATTTATCATTTAGAGGAGATAAAGCAATTTTTAAATCAGCTCAATTTATCAGATTATGGAGCAGGTTTACTAGTAAGTAGGCTATTATTTCCATCGACATATTTTGATTTATGTTTTGATATATTTGCTAACTATCAAAAAGAAGAAAAAATTTCTTCATTTATTGCTAGAACCAGTGAGTTTGAATCTTTTTTTAAAGATATCTTTGATATTTTAAGGAAAAAAAACAGTTTGAAGGATATTGATTGGATAACAAATCCACACATAAATAGAAATTAAGTGAATTTTATTAAAAAAGTATTAAAAATCCTTTTTGGGGATGTTATTTTTGATAAAAAAGGAAATTGGTAAGAGAAATTTTCTTTTTTGGTACTATAAAAGTGTAATAATTAATTACAGAAATGTGATTGAATATTAC
>CAOKBR010000034.1 GCA_948466735.1 uncultured Mycoplasmatota bacterium
AATATTCAATCACATTTCTGTAATTAATTATTACACTTTTATAGTACCAAAAAGAATGGAAATTTTATCCTACTCTTAAAACTATGGTTTGGTAACTTTATTTAAAAGTCCCCTCTTAGTTAATTTTTGGTTAATTTTATTATCTAAAACATTAGATGAAAAGATGAAAAAACTACTAACAACATTACTCATCAATTAACACCTCACCTTTATTTTATATTATATATTTTACCAAGATTTCCACTTACTTTCAAGTATTATTTGCTAAATATTAACCTATATTCTGCAAAAAAGCTTGTCAAAATCAAAGAATTGTGGTATAATATGTAGCAAATGGGGGTTAGATTATGATATTGAATCAATTATTTAAACAAAAAGAAAAGAAAAATTTAGAGATAAAGGAAAAAACAATTGTGGATTACGCTACGTTTGATATTGCACAAATTGCTAGTATTCTTGCTGATCTTATTAGCATTTATGAAAAAGAAAAGTATATTCACTATAGTGTAGTAGATACTAGAAGTAATCATTCAAGAAATGTGCTACATATGATTGTACCTAATGATATAAAGGAAGATTTATATTCATCAAAAGGGCTATGTTCATCATTTGATACAACAGGGAAAGCATTATTTTTAACCTATGCGGCAAATAATAATAGTGCTAATAAAAACATTTCCTTTTACTTACCATATCATGAAGGAGTAAGACCAACGATCAATTATGGAAAATTCTCTTATATCAAAGAATTTATTGATGGCGTAATTTCTTACCGAATGATGAATAATATCGATGAAATTTCCACTGATATGCTTAACGACTTAGTAAAATGCTTCGTTTCATATCACATTAATGAAATTGTGGAACTTCAAAATAAGGGTTTTCAAGATACGAATCCTTCTAAAACTATATAATTTTTGATATTCATTTTAAAAGGGACTGTAAGGTTCCTTTTTGCTTTAAATTATTTCATGAGGCAGTAAAAACTCAAAACCAGGAATATTTCGTAATATACCAAAAATCAATAACAAACCCAGTAAAATATACATTACTTTTTTAGGATATTTTACACGTTTTTCCTGCTTTGTTAATATATAGTAAAGTTCCATCCCAAAAGAGTAAACAACAATGAATACCAAAAGATAGACAAAAGGATTATAGAAAAACGCTTGGGCAAAGTTAAAATGAAGCAAGGAATTTAACGCTCTAGTCATTCCACACCCTGGACAATAAAGCTTTGTTAAAGAATAAAACAAGCAAGGAATATAAAAATGAACACTTTTGGTAATAAAATAATAAGAAAAAGTAACGATAATGAGTAAAATTACTTTTATTAGCCATTTTTTTAAATACTTTTTCATACTTTACATCAAATTGACAACATAGTAAATTACGGTAGTCACAATAGCAATCATTACGATAAATAATAAAACATATAATGCCTTTTTTAGTACACTATGTTGTTCATTAATATCATCAAAAACAGCAAGTTCATCTTCTTGTTTTTTCTCATTTTCCCCTATAAAATCCTCTTCACTAAAATCCATTGATTTCGTGTAAAAACTTTTATCTATTTCTTCAAGCTGTTCTTGTTTTGGCGTTTTCTCTTCTTCATCAGTAGCAGGAAGTAATTCCTCTAATAATTCCTTACTATCCTTTTTTTCATCACTTTTCTCTACTTTTCCAACTAAAGCATTTTGCTCTTCCTCTAATTTTTTCTTTTTTTCTTCTCTGAATTTTAATAATTCCTCTTCACTAATTCCTATATGTAAATCAGCATGCAATTTTCTTTTTTCTTCTTGATTGTCATTATCTCCTCTAGCATTTTTCTTTTCTTTAATCACTTCATTGATATCATAAATCTTATTTTCAATTGGATATAACGTATTAAATTCTTCAAGGTCTTTCTTTACTTTTGGAGTACCCAGAATTTGTTCATAATCTTTTATCTTATGATATTCTTCTCGTGTTTTATTTTGATTATTCACCTGATCTAAGTCAACAACATTTTTTAGTTTGATATCGGTTATTTCTTGATAAATTTCATTTTGATAAACTTGATTATATAAGGTATTGTTTTTTTCTACTCGACTTTTGACTTTAGTAGGTGTTTGTTGTTTTTCTTGATAGCGTTCCATTCTGGGCATACTACCCCTCCTATCTATCATTATTCTATCATAGATTTGAAATAATGGAAAAAGAAATTTACATTATTGCTTTCATCTTTACTTATTTCTTGGCATATTGTATAATAAATTCGGTAAAGGAGATAGTAAAAATGAAAATTAAAGTTAATCGTGATGCTTGTATTAGCTGTGGAGCATGCGAAGCTGTTGCTGAAGATATTTTTGAATTAGATGAAGATGGAATTTCTAAAGCAAAGATTAGTAAAACTTCTAATGATGAAGAAGCTAGCTTAGCAAAAGAAGCTAGTGAATCTTGTCCAACGGGAGCAATAGAAGTTAGCGAAGATTAAAAAAGAAGGTCTAAAACCTAAGTTAAAGACTTTCTTTTTTTGTTTTATTAAATGAAAATTCCTTTTTTTTGATAATGAAATGGGGCATGATTTTCTTGTTTTTGATAACGCTTATCTAATATTACTTTTTTTTCTAATATAGATGCGCTAACATCAATAATTCGCTGATTGCTTGAACCTTTATATAATAGGTCTAAACTCTTCTTTTCTATTTCAAACTTTCCATCTACTAAAACATCGATCATACTTAAAAATGGATAACAATTAGGCATTTTCATTAATTCTTCAAAGGTAAATCCAGTGTAACACCAAATATTTAATCCCAAACTTTTTACACACTTTGCAATTTCAAAGCAAGCTTCCGCTTGAAACATTGGATCTCCTCCAGAAAAAGTGATTCCATCTTGATTAGAAAGGGTGAATAATTGCCTTTTTATTTGTTCAATATCAACAACCATTCCTTGATTAAATGGATGAGTTGATGGATTTTGGCATCCTTTACAATGATGAGAACACCCCTGCGTCCATATTACAGTTCTAATTCCATCTCCATCGACAATGCTATCACTTTGCAAAGGTGCTGCTAGGCGTATTTCCATTATTTACCTGCATTTAATCCTTCTGTGCTATGTTTTACACGATCACGTTCTTCAGCTTTTTTTCCATCATTAAATCTATCTGTTGTTCCTACTAAATATCCAGTAATTCTACGAATCCTTTCAAATTTTACTCCGTCTCCCACTACTTTTTCATTTTTCATCTTTGTATTCCTCCTTTTATTTATCTACCACAACAAGTAATATCTTGTTGTTCTAAACGCTCCATTGGAATGCCTTCTCCTTCTTTTCTACCACAACATGGACAAACATCTCCAATAACTCCAGTGTAACCACAAACAGGATCTCTATCTACTGGATGATTAATGGCGCCATATCCAATATTGTTATCATGCATAATACGAATCACTTTCTCAAAAGCTTCTAAATTGTTAACCGTATCTCCATCTAATTCTACATAACTAATGTGCCCACCGTTAGTTAACGCATGATATGGGCCTTCAATTTTTAATTTATCTGCAATTGATATTGGATAGTAAACTGGCACATGGAATGAATTAGTGTAATACTCTCTATCGGTAATTCCTTCTAATTCACCGTAAATTGCTTTGTCTATCGAAGTAAACCTTCCTGATAATCCTTCAGCAGGAGTGGCAATTAAAGAAAAGTTCAATTTATATTTTTCTGTGTATTCATCGCATCTTTTTCTCATGAAACTAATAATTTCTAATCCTAACTCTTGGGCTTTTTTACTTTCTCCATGATGCTTTCCAATTAGCGCTTTTAATGTTTCTGCTAAGCCAATGAAACCAATCGTTAGTGTTCCATGTTTTAATACTTTACGCAAGCGATCATTTCCTTTTAGTTTACTTGATTCTAACCAAATACCTTGGCCTAATAAAAATGGAAAATTGTTGATGTGTTTTCTACATTGTAGTTCAAACCGTTGTAATAGTTCATCTTTTACTAAGTCCATTAATTCAGTTAATTCTTGATAAAATCCATCCATATCGGTCTTTTCATTAGATACAATTCCATGTTTTATCCCAATACGAGGTAAATTAATAGAAGTAAAGGATAAATTTCCACGACCTGTTACGATTTCTTTACTCTTATCTACATTCCCCATAACACGAGTTCTACATCCCATGTAGGCAATTTCTGTTTTATAATCTCCTTCATGATAATATTGTAAGTTAAATGGTGAATCGATAAAAGAAAAGTTTGGAAATAATCTTTTAGCAGATACTTTGCATGCTAATTGGAACAAATCGTAATTAGGGTCTTTTTTGTTATAGTTTATTCCCTCTTTTACTTTAAAAATAGAAATCGGGAAAATTGGCGTTTCACTTTTTCCTAAACCAGCATCTGTTGCTAATAAAAAGTTTTTAATGACCATTCTACCTTCGCTTGATGTGTCTGTTCCAAAGTTTATTGATGAAAAAGGTACTTGTGCTCCAGCACGAGAATGCATAGTATTTAAATTGTGGATAAAAGCTTCCATTGCTTGATATGTGATGCGATCTGTTTTATCTAAAGCTTTTTGATAAGATTTTTCAATAATTTTAATCATGTCTTCTTGAATACTTTTTGAATTAAACATCGATAAATCTATATCAATCGTATCTAATTTATTAATTTTATCTACAATTTTTGAAAAATCTACTTTTTCTAAAACATTTGTAATATCGAAAGCATCATACAAAGTTTGTTTGAATTGCTTTTTAAATGTTTTAATCACTCCTGGTGCCATGTAATAATCAAAAGCTGGAATACTTTGACCACCGTGCTGATCATTTTGATTAGATTGTATGGCAATTGCCGCTAAAGCTGAATAAGACATAATATCATTTGGACAACGTAAATGTCCATGACCTGTTGAAAAACCTTCCTCAAATAATGATTGTAAATCAATTTGACAACAAGTAGTCGTCGCCATTGGCCAAAAATCCATATCATGAATGTGGATTCTACCATCATCATGGGCATCTGAAAAGCGCTCATCCATTAAATAGGCTTTAGCAAATTCTTTAGAAATGGTACTACCAAATTGTAGCATTGTACCCATAGCCGTATTTCCATCAACATTGGCATTATCTCTTTTACTATTTTCTTCGTGGGCTTCTTTTAGTGATAAAGCTTCAATCATCTTAGCTAGTTTATGTTGTCTAGAATAAAAAATTTCTCTTGATTTACGTCTTCGCTCACGATATGTTGCAAAAGATTCTAACACATCCATATATTTTAGTGATTTTAACTCTTCTTCAATCAAATCTTGAATTTCTTCTACGGTAATACTATTCTTTTCTTGGTAATTTTTATTCATTTGATCTAACACACTTGTATAAACTTTATTAATATCTTCTTCATCGTAAGTTGATTCTTCTATGCTATCAAAAGATTTTTTTATTGCTAAAGCAATTTTCTCACCGTTAAAATTTACTTTCTTTTTATCTCTTTTCACCACCTTAATGGAAATATCCTCTCTCATTGTCGCTATCATGTTCATACCTCCCTAAAATTTTGTTTTTTATGAATTAAAGTACACCCTCATTTTAGGGAGGATAAAATGAAAAGTCAATATCTTTTGTAGCGAATTTTTTTTCGCTAATAAAAGAAACCCTTATCAAGTAAGGACTTCCTCTAGAAATTTTTTTTATAGAGAATTTTTTAGTAAACTTAAGGAAATTTTTTGTTTTTCTAATGAGATATCAATAACATAACAAGTAACAATATCACCAACGCTAAATAACTCTTTCGGATGTTTAATATATTGGTTCGTTAACTTAGAAATATGAGCTAGACCATCATTTTTTAGTCCAACGTCAATAAATAGACCAAAGTCCACTACATTTCTTACGGTACCTTGTAACTCATCCCCAATATGTAAATCTTCAATATGTAAAATATCTTGGCGAAGAAGTGGTTTTGCCATTTCATCGCGTGGGTCTCTTAAAGGTTTTTTTAGTGATAAAATAATTTCATCTAACGTATAAGAATCAACATTTAATTCTTGTTTTAATTCTTGTTTATCTAAAGCATCTAATTTTTCTATTAATTCCCCACTTCCAAGATGAGTTGTAGTTAATCCTAATTTTGATAATAATTTTTCTACTATGCTATATTCTTCTGGATGAATTGAGGTTTTATCCAAAGGATTTTCTCCGTCTAAAATGCGTAAAAAACCAATCGATTGTTGATATATTTTCTCAGTCATTCCCTTAACCTTTTTTAAGGCAAATCGTGATTTAAATTTTCCTTGTTCATCACGTGTTGAAATGATATTTTCAATGACCCTTTTATTTAACCCTGAAACATAGGATAATAAAGATGGACTAGCATTATTGATATTTACTCCTACTTGGTTTACTGCTTTAGTTACCACGAATTCTAGTGATTCATCTAACTTTTTACTTGGTACATCGTGTTGATATAATCCAACGCCAATACTTTTAGGATCAATTTTTACTAATTCAGCTAGAGCATCTTGTACACGTCTACCGATACTAATGGCGCTACGTTTTTCCACAGTTAAATCAGGAAACTCTGAAATAGCTAATTTTGATGCAGAATAAACAGAGGCACCTGCTTCACTCACTAATAAATATTCCACTTTGTGTTTAGCATTTTTTATCACATCGGCAATAAATTGTTCACTCTCACGTGATGCAGTACCATTACCTATCGCAATCATATCAATATGATATTTTTCAATTAAATCAAGAACAACTTTTTTTGCTTCTTCTACTTGTAGTTGTGGAGCATGTGGATAGATTACAGCAATTTCTAAAGGTTTCCCTGTTTTATCTAGTACTGCTAATTTACATCCTGTTCGGTAAGCTGGATCGAATCCTAACACACACACTTCAGTAATTGGTGGAGTAAGAAGTAATTTTTCAACATTTTTAGAGAAATTTTCAATCGCACTCACTTCGCCCATTTCCTTTAGTGTTGCTCTAATTTCTCGTTCAACACTTGGTAAGATTAATCGTTTTAAACTATCTTTTATGGCTTCATTTACTAACTCTATAACATAGCTTTTTGGATTTTTAATTACTTTCTCTTTAATATAGGAAAAAACAACATCAAAAGAATAGTCTAAACTAACACTTAAAACGCCCTCATTTTCTCCTCGATTTATTGCTAAAATTCGGTGGGGTTTTATACGGTCAATTTTCTCTTGATAATCATAATACATTTCATAGGTTAATTTCAAATCAACAGCATTCTTTTTTTTCTTAGTGGTGATTAGTCCATCATAATAAATCGTTCTTCTTAACCATTTTCGATATGATGCATTATCACTAATCCACTCAGCAATAATATACATTGCTCCTTGAGACGCTTCATTTATATCTTTTACTTTATCTCCTATGAAAGGAGCAACTAATTTTTCCATTGAACCATCTATTGGAAAACTCATTATCTTTTTAGCAAGCGGTTCTAATCCTTTAGCAATAGCATCAGTTGCTTTTGTCTTTTTCTTTTCTTTAAATGGTCGATATAAATCTTCTATTTCTACTAATTTTTGACTAGCTAAAATACTTTGCTTTAATTCATTTGTCAAAAGACCTTTTTCATCAATTAAACGAATAACATCCTCTTTTCTCTTCCATAAACTTTCTTGATAAGCATAAACTTCCTGAATTGCTCTAATTTTCTCTTCATCTAAACCTTTTGTTGCTTCTTTTCGGTAACGAGCAATAAAAGGAATCGTGTTTCCATCTTGTAATAAAGATAACACTACTTCTGCTTGGGTTTTTAATATGTTTAATTCTTGACATAAATTTTCAATAATTTGTTGATTCATCTTGATTCCTCCAAAGTAATTGTATCACACATTTTCACCCCAATCTAGAAACTTTCCTATTTTATCAATAAGCTTATTCTTTCTTTTTCTAATCTTATGTCATTTTGTTGAACAAGTGTAAACAGTAATGAATTGATATATTTTTATAAATATAAATTTAATTCATTAATCAATCGATATTACCTCCCAATACTATTATTGTTCTTTGTTTTTATGATTACATCAAATTTTTAATATTTTTTATCAATTAAAATCCTAATCGAAGAATAGTAAACCATACATCACTTTTGTATCCATAAAATGATGCTTCATCTTCACTTGACATCAACAAATCAAAAGTAAAACGCTTATCTTTTCCTATTGCACTTCCTCTATCTAAGACGATTGCTAAAACTTCCTGTTTTTCCTTACTAATTTTTAAAATTGTTCCAAAAGGATAACTAGAATCTCCTGCTACAATATGTACTTTTCCATACTCTAAATCATGATAATAAACATTTCCTTTTCTAACATCCATTCCATATGATGTAATTCCACTACATCCGATACAATCTGGTCCATAAAAACTTAATGTTCCAGAAAAATTTTCTAATATTGTTACACTAGGTAGAACACTACTAGGTAACATTTTTAATGTTGCTTCCTGCTTAATTACTGTCGTTACATTCACTACCAAATAAAAATAACCAAGTATACAACTTGATAAAAGAAAAAATTTTTTCAAAAGAAATCACCTAAAAAAGGATATGAAAAAAGAAGAAAAATTATGTACTTTTTTCCTCTTCTTCTTTTAATGATTTTAACTGCTGAATAATAACTTGATAGCGATCATACCTTCGTTCAACCGTTCCTTTAACTAAATATAAATCTCCTTTTTTTATCTCAGGATAGCGCTGTAATACTCTTGGAAAAATAGTAAAATCAGCAGTAGTCGTATCATCACTTCCAAATACAAAAGCCATTTGCTCTTTATTCTTAGTTTCTAATCTTTTGATATTTTCTACCATCATTAAACAAGTAAACGTTCGGTTAAGATAGTCTTTCATTAATTCTAACGGTACAGCATCTTTATACTTTAATCGATAATTACTAACTGGATGACTACTAAGATAAAAACCAAAAAGCTGTTTTTCTTGTTCTAGTAAATAACCATCATCATACTCATCCATTACCACTAATTCAGGCTTCATTACTAAAGAAGGGTCTAAATCCAAAGTTAACTCAGCATAATTTAGTAAAGTATCTAACTGAGTAATTAAGGCTTTTTTCGTGTAAGAATAGCAATCTAGAGCACTCGCCAAAATTAATGATTCAACTGTTTTTTTACTAATTCCAACACGTACTAATTTACTCATACAATCATAAAGGTCACTAAATGGTTCACTATTTCTTATCTTAATAATCTCCCGACAAGAGATGACACCAACATTTCTAATTGCGGATAAAGGAAATAAAATCGTATTTTGACTCGCTAAAAAACGATTGGTACTCATTCTAATATTTGGCTTTAAAAATTTAATTTTTAAATCTTTTGCTTCATACATATACTCTTTTAATTTTTTCTCACTGCCAATAACAGAACTTAATAAATTACTATAAAAGAAAGTTTGATAATGCACTTTTAAATAAGCCATTTTATAAGCAATAATGGAATATGCTACAGAGTGAGCTCGATTAAATCCATAATTAGCAAAATTTAAAATAAGGTCAAAAACTTCTTTGGCTTTTTCCTTTTGATAACCTCTTGATATACTTTGACGAATAAACTTATCTTCCTCAGCACTTAACACTTCTTTTTTCTTTTTACTCATTGCTCGTCTTAAAATATCAGCTTCTCCTAGGGTGTATCCTGCCATAATTTGAGCTACTTGCATAATTTGCTCTTGGTAAATTAAAATTCCATATGTATTTTCTAAAATGGGTTCTAACGAAGAAACTATATAAGATACTTCTTCTAAATGATGACGTCTTTTAACATAAGTATCGATATTAACAGCAGGGCCTGGACGAAATAAGGCAATGGCTGCAAACAAATCTTCAAAGCGATTCGGCTTTAACTTTCTTAAGAAATTTCGCATACCACTAGATTCAAATTGAAAAATTCCACTGGTTTTTGCTTCTTCAAAAATTTTTAATGTAGCAGTATCATTATAGGGAATTTGATTAAAATCAATTCTTATTCCTGTTGTTTCTTCAATATCTTCTAAAATGTTCATAATTGTTGTTAAGTTTTTAAGACCCAAAAAATCCATTTTTAATAAACCAAATTCTTCTAAATATTCCATAGAATACGCACTTAAGTACATTTCATCATTATGATATAAAGGAATCACTTCATCTAAATTTTTCTCACACATCACAATTCCTGCTGCATGTATTGATGTATGTCTTGGGAACCCTTCTAAATAGCAAGCGATTTTAAACATTTGTAACACCTGATCATCTTGGTCAATTAATAGTTTAAATTTAGGAATATTTTGATAAAAATCTTTTAATGTTTGCTTAGATACTACAGGAAGTAAATTACATAATTGATCGACTTTATATAAAGGAATATTCATTACTCTTGAAACATCACGTATTGCTTGTTTGCTTCCTAATGTTCCAAAAGTGATAATTCCTGCTACTTTTTTTTCTCCGTATTTATCAATGACATAGCGAATTACTTGGTCTCGATATTGATCTGGAAAATCAGTATCAATATCTGGCATAGTCACTCGTTCTGGATTTAAGAACCTCTCAAAAAGTAAGTTATAATGAATTGGGTCAATATCGGTAATTCCTAAAGTGTAAGATACTAAACTTCCAGCAGCACTTCCTCTTCCTGGTCCTACTAAAATTTTGTTTTTTTTGGCGTAACGAATAAAATCATACACAACTAAAAAATAATTAGCAAATCCCATTTGATTAATGATTTTTAATTCATATTCTAATCGGTCTTGATAAACTTTAGGAACATTTCCTTGTAGTCTTTTATTTAAGCCTTTTTTGGTTAAGTAATCTAGATAATCTTTAACTGGCATTTGATTTTCGGCCTTATATATAGGTAACATTAATTCAGGTTTTGGAAACTCTACTTGACAAGAATTAGCAATTTCAATAGATTTCGTTAACCCAACAGGACTACTATAAGATAGAGGAGCTAAGCATAAATTATGGTTTTTTTGATCGTAAAGCACTCCATCAGCTAAAGTGGTTCCTTCCCTAATCATGAATAAATAGTTTAAGTACTTTGCTTCAGTTGATTCTAAATAAAACACTGGATGAATAAACACGATATTTTTAGTAATACTACTAGCAATAAATTCTTCTTCCTTACCAAAGTATCCTAAATAACACTCGCTAAAGTTAGACTCAATTTCCTGATAGAATTCATGATTAACGTAAGGCACAATAACAATAAGGTTTTCTTGATAGGAAATAACATCTTCTAGCTTTATTTCTTCCCTACTTTTTTTGGTAGATAATTTTGCTAAGGCTAAATATCCTTGATAATTTTTAGCGTATACAACTAATTCGTTTTCTTTTTCGTTAAAGGTAAGTTTAATAGACAAGCCAAAAATAGGTTTTATTGAAGAATTACAACAAGCATGATAAAATTCCATATACCCAAACATGTAATCATCAACGATGGCTAATTGTGTAATTCCATGTTTTTTTGCATATTCTATTAGTGCAGGAATTTTAACTAAGCTAGATAATAGGGAATAATTCGTTTTAATATATAATGGTACATACATAGTAATTCTCCTTTCATCATCATTAGTTTATCATAAAACAATATAGAACACTAACCTTTTTTATAAAGAAAATCTTATTAATCAAAAATAAAAATGGATAAAATAAATTACTTTTCATCACCTATTGTTTTTATCCTTTTCTACCATTATTTTCATGAGTTGTTCTACACCATACTCCAAATCATCGGCAAAATCAAAAATATCTTTTTCCTCATAACATTCATTACAAAAATTGATTGTTTCATCACTAACTATTATCTATAGAACATATTTTTTGATTCGTGTATAATCTATATTGTTCTAATTGTTCTAGAAATTGGTTTAAATACTGATTAGACTTTATTTTCAGCTTTTCATTTTGGCTATTTTTGCTGATGCATAATAATGAACATATAATTTTTCTATATAAAAGTTTAGTATATTTTAAGCAACTTCTTATTAATTTTTAAATGCTGTTATAGCCTTTATTTATAAGAGTTTATGACATTTCTATTTTTGAACAATATTCTCATATATTATTATAATTTTTTATATTTTCGCTTTCAAAAGTAGTAAATTAGTAGTAAAAATTAAGAATTTTTAAAGTATTAATTTTAAATATTAAAAAAACTATGTAATGTCCATAGTATCGGAATATATCTTTATACGCGAGACTAGTGGCGCAGCCACT
>CAOKBR010000035.1 GCA_948466735.1 uncultured Mycoplasmatota bacterium
AAAGTTTACTTCTAAAGGAAAAGAACAAGCTAAAAAAGATTTAGCGAAGATTGCTCTAACGTATCCTCACGTTTATGTGGGAAGTATTTCACTGGGTGCTAACTATCAACAAACAATTAAGGTATTAACAGATGCTGATAGTTACCAAGGTCCATCGATTGTTCTAGCGTATTCTCCTTGCATTGCACAAGGAATATTAAAAGGAATGGAAAATACAATTTTAGAAGAAAAAAGGGCTACTGAATCAGGATATTATCCTATTTTCCATTATGATCCTAGGAGTGAAGAATTTTCTTTGGATAGTAAAGCTAATTTTGATTTATATGATGATTTTCTAGAAGGAGAAGATCGTTATCAAATATTAAAAAAAGTGAACAAGGAAAAGGCTAAACAATTGCTAAGTGAAAATAAAGAAAATGCGATAAAGCGTTATCAATATTATCAAAATTTAGCAAACCAAAATAAGAAAAATGAAGAAAAGGAATAAAGGGAAAATAAACTCATAAAAGTCTTTTTCTTTTTTATTGTAAAAATTAAACTGGTGCAAAAAATAGAGTCAAAAACTTAAAAATATACAAAAGAAAACGATATAGTAGTCAATTTATATTTGAGAATAGAAAGTGAGATTAATAACTGTTTAGGTAGATGGATGATTACAAATATTACTGTAATAGAAAATAATAAGGTGGAGTAATACAATTACTGACACATGATAAAATATCAAGAATAGACTTAACAGAAACGGTGTTTATTATGGCTTTAACGAAATATATTAATGAAGATAAATGGAGGTAATTGTAAATGATGAGTAACCAACTAGAGTGATGGAATAAATAAAATGAAAACAATATGTTTTAATAGGTACAACTATATATAAGGCAAGTAATAAAAATTAGAGGTTTTATAGAATAAGAATTTGCAAAAACGATGTTACTATTAGTTGAAGAAGTTGGAGGAATATCAAAATCAATGCGAAAAATATAGAATCAATGAGTGTTGATAAAAGCAAAATAAATCATTATTATACAATTAAAATTGGAGCAGAAAAGTTAAAATGTTTGATAAAAATTATCTTTTCATTTATTACTTTTTGATGTATAATAAGAATTCGTTGAAAGGAGAAAAAAATGAAAAATATATCAAATCCTTCTATTATTATAGAGTTTAATAAATACGAACAATTAAAACAATTAGCCTTTCAAATAAAAGAGAATTATGAAGGCACAGGTAAAGCTTTAAAAAAAATAGAGATGGAAGAATTCTATGAATATTTTCTTTCGTATAATGAATTATTGTTTGCTATTCAAAAAAATCTAGATAAAATTCCATCAGGTTATCAAAGTCAAGCGGAAACGTTAATGATTTTATTACAACGTCTTTCATGGGATGATTTTACTCATCAATATTTTATTGCTGTGTTACAAGAGTATATAAAACAGTTAAATCAAAGAATGGATGGTTTTTTATTAAAAGGTGTAGATAGTGATGTTGTATATTCTATTATTGGCGGGGGCTCTAATGAGTATATAAAAAAATAGAAAAACGATTAAATCGTTTTTTTTATAATAAAAAAGAAAGTCGCACCCCTGAATAGCGACTTCCTAAAAAGAATAAAATGGGGTTGGCTAGTGTGATACTAGCGGCCAATTCGCCTTTAATGGGAATTGGTACTGTATATGATAATCGAAGTAGATTAATTTGTCAATCAAAAGTTTGATTTTTTTAATAATTATTACTTTGCCTTTAAGAATGGGGGGCTCCTTTGATAAAAAACATACGATTTTTCTTTCTGAATTTTAAACTTTGTGGTATAATACAACGTGAGGAGTGAGAGGGATGTATACATTAGCTGATGTCAAAAGTGTAGGTCCTAAAGCAATTCAATTGTTAAATAAATTAAATATTTATACGATAGAAGATTTGGTTACCCATTATCCTTTCCGTTATGAAATATTAAAACGACAAAGTTTAATTGATGCTATTGATCAAGAACGAATCGTGATTGATGGAAAAGTAGAGAGTATGCCAATTTTATTACGCTTTAAAGCAGGACTAACAAAAATGAATTTTCGTTTGGTAACAACCACGGGATCTGTGGGAGTATCTGTATTCAATCGGGCTTTTTTAAAAAGTCAATTAACTGTAGGAAGTAACATTACTGTTATTGGTAAGTTTGATAAAAAAAAGAATGTGATTACCGCGTCAGATATAAAAATAGGATTATTGTCTAATCAAGTAAGAGTAGAGCCAGTCTATCATTGCACAAGCGGACTATCTGTTAAAAATCTTAGCACTTATATTAACATGGCACTATTATCTTATGGCAAAATCATTCCTGATTATATTCCTAGTTATTTACAGGAAAAGTATAATTTTTCTAATAAAAAGACGGCATTAAATATTGTACATAATCCTCCTAGTAAAGAGAAATTAAAAGAAGCAATTATCCGTTTAAAGTATGAAGAGTTATTTGCTTTTATGTTTAAAATTAATCACTTAAAACAACAACATCATCATAATAATGTAGGACTATCTAGAACAATAGACAAAAGTGCAATCGATCAATTTATTAAGGAATTACCTTTTGAACTTACCAATGATCAATTAAAAGCAGTGGATGAAATTATTAAAGATTTGAATCATCCCAGTAGAATGAATCGTCTATTACAAGGTGATGTTGGAGCAGGAAAAACAATTGTCGCTTTTATTGCAATGTATGCGAATACCTTAAGTGGTTATCAAAGTGCTTTAATGGCACCCACTGAAATTTTAGCAACACAACATTATCATAATATTAAAGAATTATTTGCTAATTTGGAAATTCGTATTGAACTATTAACGGGTTCTACTTCTAAGAAAGAAAAGATGCGAATTTATCAAGAGCTAAAAGAGGGAAAAATTGATATTATCATTGGAACGCATACTTTAATTCAAGAAGAGTTAACGTATCAAAATTTAGGATTAGTCATTACGGATGAACAACATCGCTTTGGTGTAAATCAGCGAGCTAATCTTCAAAATAAAGGATTAAAACCAGATATTTTATATATGAGTGCTACCCCAATTCCTAGAACTTATGCCTTAACGATTTATGGAGATATGGATATTTCCATTATTAAAGAACGTCCTCGTGGTAGAAAAAAAGTGGAAACTTTTGTTAAGACGAACCAAGAAATTAAAGAAGTATTAGAAGCAATGTATAAACAGTTACAAAAAAATCATCAAATTTATGTGATTGCTCCATTAATTGAGGAAAGTGAAAATTCTGATTTAACGACGGTTTGTGAATTAAGAGATAAGATGAAGTTAGCTTTTGGAAATAAATATAATATTGATATTGTTCATGGTAAAATGCGTCCTGAAGCAAAAGAGTTAATCATGACTGAGTTTAAACAAGGAAATATTCAAATTTTAATTAGTACTACGGTAATTGAAGTTGGTGTTGATGTTCCTAATGCAACGATGATTGTCATTTTTGATGCTGAACGCTTTGGTTTATCTACGCTTCATCAATTACGTGGTAGAGTAGGTAGAAATAGTCTATCTTCATATTGTTATTTGATTAGTGATAGTGATGCTAAACGTTTACAAGTAATGGAACAAGTAGATGATGGCTTTGTGATTAGTGAAGAAGATTTTAAATTACGAGGACATGGTGATTTGTTTGGCACTCGTCAAAGTGGAGATATGAATTTTAAAATTGCGGATATTCATCAAGATTATAAAATTTTACTACAAGCTAAGGAAGACTCTAATCAATACTTACTTGACACATCATTTGACAGCGATGAATTAAAGAAATCCTTGATAGAATCAATAAATAGTAATTGAATGAAAAAAAATAAAAAATTATCTAGATAATGAATTGACTTTTTTACTTATTCATATTATTATTAAAGTGCGTAGAATAATCTGCGCGGACATTTTCACAAACTAAAGAGTGAAGATGTATTCAACCGAACCCCCTGAAGAGAGCGAAAGCTCTCATTTTTGTATAAACAAATGATAATGAAACATTTGCAATTAAAAATATTTAACCATTCTTTGATAGGAATTTCGATTCCTTTTCTTTTTGAGAAAATTACATGTTATAATAAAATTAAATTTATAGAAAGGTTTACAAAACGATGAAGTTGAAAAAAGAAAAGGTAATTATTCTAGTTATAACATTACTGGTAAATTTACTTAGATTAATGAATATTTTACAAATAGAAAATAACTTAGCAAACCCTTTAGTAATGATATCATTTGTTATCATTGGTAGTGGACTAGTCATATTGGTACAAAATAACATCGATAAAAACTATCAACAAGGAAAACTTCATTATCAAAATTTAGATGTTTTAAAATATTTATGCGCAATACTTATTTTAATTCTTCATTTAAGACCTTTTTTTAATTTTTCTAATCCATTAGATTTAACTTTTAATAACATAATCACAAGAATTTGTGTTCCTATCTTTTTTCTTATCACTGGTTATTTTGTATCTAAAAAAGAAAAGGAAAATCCTTGTTATATTAAAGACTACATCAAAAGAATGATTCCTTTATACTTAATTTGGAGTTTAGTATATTTACCTGTTGCTCTTTTTGTTATTGCTACTAATTTACCAACGATTCAAAGTTTTTTACCCTTTAGTATTCCTATACCTTATTTAATCCTGCTTTTAGTATTACTTTTTCCGATAATTATTTTTATTGCTCTTATTTATACAGGTGTTTATTATCATTTATGGTATTTTCCAGCAGTGATGTTGTCTTTAGTGGTATTATCAAAATGGAAAAAAAAGTTTTCGATAAAGTCGCTTTTAGTATTATCCTTTATTTTATTGGTTTTTGGTGCTACTGAAACTTATTATGGCGTTTTACCATCTATCATTAAAAACGTTTTATCTTACTATTATCAATTTTTCTTTACGACTAGAAATTTCTTGTTCTTTGGCTTATTTTATGTCACTTTAGGATATTTCTTAGGCTCTAGGAAAAATGTTTATTCCAAATGTTGTTTTTTAAAACTTATTGTATCATTTTTCATTTTTATCTTTGAAGTTATCTTTTTATATGATACTAACCGATTAAATAGTAATATCTTCCTTTCATGTATACCACTTACTTATTATCTATTTATTTGTGTAATTTATCTTTCTAATGGTTTAAAATCTAAGGTGGTTTTTGGAAAATGGTCAAAATATTATTATCTGATTCACCCTTTAGTAATTTTAGTGGTATCTCTTTGCTTTCCTAATTATATTGAACAACCATTTACTCGTATTTTACTTGTCTTAGTGATTACTCATGTTTTATCGTTACTAGTCATTAAGGGAAAAGAAAAATATAAGGAAATGATGATAATGAGCAAAAAAGGTGAGTGATCCCTACCTATAGAAAGTATGGTGTAAAAAAAATAAAAAGATGTGAAGAAAATATGGTTGTCAGGTAAGTATTTTATTTGATGTTTGGGAAGAAGAAAAATTATTGAATTATCCTTTGTTAAGTCAAATGAAATAAGACAAAATTCGATTGCAATTTCTCATTAGAGTGGTATAATATTAGGAAAAAGGGGGCAATATGGATATATTTATTCGTGATAATATTAAATTTCATGATATTTTATCAAAAGAAGCTAGAGATAATTTTGATTTTCTAGTGGATTATTTATGTTCTACCTTTACCTTTAAAAAAAGATTACCCAACAAAAAGATCAAATGGTTTAGCTTTTTAGATGCTCACAATTATGTATCTTACTACTTATATACCAAAGAAAATCGTGATTTAGTAAATGCTATAATAAAGGATAGAAGTGAAATATTTGATAAAGAAGTAGTTAATGGTTTTTCCTATATTTATGATTTAGATAGAGAAATTATCTTAACGTTAGAATCGAAAAAGTATGGTGAGAGTATTGGTTGCTTAGAACATGAGTTGGTTCATCTGCTTCAAGCGATAAATCATAATTACCCACCAAAGCAATATAATGAGTTGTTAAGTTTTTTTGGTGAGCTTGTTACGATGGAACAACTAAGTGTATTATTTGGTAATATAGATATTTTTAATGCTGCTATTTTTAACCGATTAGTGAATCGTGTAACTTATTATGTATATGGAAAAGAATTTTTAGATGAAGAAATAAAGAAAAATTTAGATTTATTACCTAGACTTAGTCAAGCATATGATTATATGTTAGGTTTTATTTATGCTACTCAATTATTTTCTTGTTATCAAAAGGATAAAGATAAAGTATTAAATGATTTTAATTTGGTGTTAAGTGGTAGAAAAACAGTAATAGATTTATTAAAAGATTATCATATCTCATTAGAAGATGTATCTACAATAGAAAATTTTAAGAAAGTTATTGATAACTATTGTGATTTTGTTAAAATGGAAGATGATGAGTCACAGGTTCATTATGTAAAAAAGTAATTAGGAGAAGTTATGGGTATTGAAGAAGAAGTATTTAAAAGAACAAAAGTAAATTTTCCTCGTTTAATAGATTATCGATTTCAAAAAAACAAAGATGGATATCACTATGTTTGTGATTTTTTAGAACAATTTCAAGCAAGAATTATGGTAGATAATGACGGAAAAGTAACAAGTAAGGTTTACGATTTGTTACTAGAGGATGAGTATTTTAATTTTCGAATAGAAACCCAAACTGGAGAATTCGTTAGTAAAGTAAGAGAAGAATATCAAAAAATCTTAATGGATATTAAAGAAAAATGCTTTACTTCACTAGATTTTATAAGTGATCAAGCTAATCGTATTAGCAAGCTTATTCATGAAACTTATCACGATAAACCATATTTTGCATGGGAAGATGAAAATGCTATCTTTCGTAATAGTGAAAATTTAAAGTGGTATGGTCTAATCATGCATATTGATCGAAGTAAATTAGAAAAGGGTTCTACTTTTAAAGTAAATGTATTAAATGTTAAATTAGATAAAGATAAAATTGTTAAGTTGTTAGAAAAAAAAGGATATTACAAGGCATATCACATGAATAAGACTTACTGGATTTCTATCATTTTAGATGATACATTAGATGATTTAGAAATTATGGAATGTATTAAAGAAAGTCATAGTTACACTGAAACAACAAAAGAGTGGTTAGTCCCAGCGAATCCTAAATATTATGATATTATTCATCACTTTATGGAAAATGATACCGTAATATGGAAACAATCGACGAATATTAAACAGCACGATATTGTCTATTTATATGTAGGAAGTCCATATTCTTCTATTTTGTATCAATGTGAAGCGATAAGAGTAAACATCAATAAGAAGTATCAAGATGAAAATATAGTAATGGATAAAATGATGGAGTTAAAGTTATTAAGGAAGTATCCACAAGAAGAGTACACGTTTGATAAGTTAAAAATTTACGGAATTAAAGCAATTCGAGGTTCTAGAAATGTACCAAGGAAGCTTTCTTTAGCGCTTAATAAAAAGGAAAAGGAGTAAATTATGGCAACAAGTAAGGAATATAGAGATTTTGTTTTAGAGCAATTAACTGGATTAGATAAAATTACCTGTCGAAGTATGATGGGAGGGTATTTACTTTATTATGATAACATTTTATTCGGTGGACTTTATGATGATAGATTGTTAGTGAAAAAGGTTTCTCATAATGAAAAGTATAAATTAGGCGAGGAGCTTCCCTATAAGGGTGCTAAAATGATGTATTTGATCGATGACATTGAAAATAAAGAAAGACTAGCACAAATTATTTTAGATACTTGTGTTGACTTACCAAGAAAAAAATAAAATAAATTTTTGTATAAATATTTACAAAAGTTTTTTTAATTTGTATAATAGCAAGCGATATATATCGATTGATATAGGAAAGGAGAAAGTATGCCACCGATTAGGAAAATAAGCAAACAAGACATTATTGATACTGCCTATGAAATTGTGAAAAACGAAGGATTTTCCCATGTGAATTCAAGAAGAATTGCGAAAGAATTAAATTGTTCAATTCAACCAATTTTTCATAATTTTCAAAATATGGATGAGTTAAATAAAATTGTCTATCAAAAGATTTATGAAAAATATCAAGAGTACATGATGAGGGGGAAAACTTTAGATAAGTCTTATAAGCAAATGGGATTAGGGTACATTAAATTTGCTAAAGATTATCCAATCTTTTTTAAAATTTTGTTTATGCAAAAAACGAATTTAGATGCTGAAAATTTTGTAATGCATGATACTTTAGGGGATGACATCATTAAAGCAGGACAAAAGTTAACTGGATTTTCTTATCAAGAGCAGAAAAAATTTCACATTAAAGTATGGATATTTACCCATGGAATTGCATGTCTTATAGCAACAAACACCATTGAAATTAGCGATAGTGAATTAGATGAGTTATTAGAGACAACCGTAAGAGAAATGGCAAAAGGATATCAATTAAACAAGGAGGAAAATAAATGAAGAGTGTTATTCAAGTAGAAAATTTAACCAAAAAATACAAAAATAAAAAAGCCGTTGATGATTTATCTTTTGAAGTATACGAAGGAGAAATCTTAGGGCTTTTAGGTCCAAACGGAAGTGGTAAGTCAACAACGATTAATTGTATTTTATCCCTATTAAATTTTGATGAAGGAATCATTAAAGTTTTAGGATGTGAAATGAGCCCTAATGCTTATGAGATTAAAAGACAAATTGGGGTAGTCTTTCAAGATGTTGCTGTGTTTGATGAATTAAATGTATACGATAATATCGACTATTTTTGTGGCCTATATATAAAAGATAAATTAAAAAGAAAAAAATGCATAATGGATGCAATTCATTTAGTTGGGTTAGAAGAATTTACTAAATATTATCCTAAACAATTATCAGGTGGATTACTTCGCCGATTAAATATTGCTTGTGGAATTGCTCATCAGCCAAAAATCATTATTTTAGATGAACCTACGGTAGCAGTTGATCCACAAAGTAGAAATAACATTTTAGATGGTATTCAAAAATTACGAAAAAAAGGTGCTACCATTATTTACACTACCCATTACATGGAAGAAGTAGAAATTTTATGTGATCGAGTAATCATCTTAGATAAAGGAAAAATTTTAGCTGTTGGAACAACTGATGAATTAAAAGAACTAGTCAATATCGAAGAAAAAGTTACCGTAGAAATTATGGATTTAAAAAAGGATATCCTAAACGAAATCAAAAATTTTCCTCATGTCGATTCACTAACTTATCAAAATCCTATTCTATCAATTACTTATAAAAAAGGTGCTAATAATTTAGTTAATTTAATGGACTATTTAAAAAAAGAGAGTATTCCCTATACCAAAATTTATTCTGAACGACCTACATTAAATGATGTATTCTTAGAATTAACAGGAAAGGATCTTCGTGACTAATGCTACATAATTTTAAATATACCTTAAAAACTCTCTTTAAAAATAAAACTTTAATTTTTTGGACATTTGCTTTTCCTATTATTTTAGGAACATTCTTTTATATGGCATTTTCTAATATTGAAAAAAGTGAACAACTAGATGTCATTGATATTGCAATAGTAGATAATGAACAATTTCAAAATAGTGAAGCTTTAAAACAAACCTTTTTGATTTTAGGAGATGAAAGTAATAAAGAACAAATGTTTTCTATTCAATATGTTTTGCTTGATGAAGCAGTTAAATTACTAGAAGACGATAAAATATCTGGTTATTTATTGATAGAAGATACCCCTAAAATAGTCGTTTCATCCAGTGGAATTAATGAAACTATTTTTAAATATGTAACTGAAAAAATTATTCAAGTAGAAGACATTCTTTCCCTTGCAATAAAAGAAAAGTCGGAACAATTCCAAGAAGAAATTTCAAAAAATCCTAATACTTCTTTTGACATTGATACATGGAAAAAGGAAATCTACCAAGAAGTATTGACCATGGTAAATAACGCAAATGCCAATATCATTGATATTTCTAATCATAATTTAAGTTATACAATGATTGAATTTTACACTTTAATTGCAATGACTTGTTTATATGGTGGCATTTTAGGAATGGTAGCAGTAAATCAAAACTTAGCCAATATGAGTAATAATGGAAAAAGAGTAGCGATTAGTCCAACGTCAAAAGGAAAAATCATTTTAAGTAGTGTTTTATCCAGTTATTTTGTTCAGTTAATTGGGGTATTTTTGTTATTTCTTTATACCATTTTCGTTTTGAAAGTAGATTATGGAACAAATTTCCCATTGATTATTTTACTTACTCTTATTGGATCTTTAGCAGGGTTAACGCTTGGTGTTTGTATTGCCGTAGTATTCCAGGTGAATGAAAACTTGAAAACAGGAATGATGTTAGCCATTACCATGTTTGGCTGTTTCTTATCAGGAATGATGGGAATTACCATGAAATATATTGTGGATTCTAATATTCCTTTATTAAATAAGATAAATCCTGCTAGTATGATTACAGACGGGTTTTACTCTTTATATTACTATGGAAGTAATCTTAAACGATTTTATTTTAATGTAAGTAGTCTACTTATTTTTTCCTTAGTGATGATAGTAATTTCCATGATTAGTTTAAGGAGACAGAAATATGATAGTATTTAAAACCTTTTTGAAAGTATTAAATAAGTGTAAAATTCCTATTTTAATGTATACCGTCATGTTAATTTTCTTTGGTGGATTTAATATGCAAACGAGTGATAATGCAACTACTTTTACAGCAAGTAAACCTGATGTTTTAATCATAAATTATGATAAGGAACAAGGAATCACCAAAAATTTAGTGGATTATATAAAAAATAATAGTAATATTATTTCTATTCAAAATGAAAGTGAAGCCATAGATGATGCCCTATTTTACCGAGAAGTAAATTATGTTATTTATATTCCTAAAAATTATCGAAGTGATTTTTTAGAAAAGAAAAATCCTCAAATTGAGATTAAAAGTACAAAAGATTATCAAGCTAGTTTAGCAAATATGATGTTAGAACGTTATTTAAATGTTGCTAATACTTATCTTAAGTTAACTAACGATGAAAAGGAAATCATAGAAAATATTGATAGGACTTTAAGTAAAGAAGTTTCAGTTGAGTTAACTTCTACTTTAGATGTAAATGAATTAAGTAAGGCCACATTTTTTTATAATTTTACTAATTACTGTCTTTTAGCAGGGACAATTTATGTAATTTGTTTAGTATTATCAAGTTTTAATCTAGAAAAAATTAAAAAGCGTACCATTGTTAGTAGTATGAAAATAAATGAATATAATCGTTCACTGTTATTAGCAAATTTGGTTTTTGCCTTTATCTTATGGTTATTTTATATTCTTTTAAGTTTCATTTTAGTCGGTAATATTATGTTTAGTATGCAAGGGTTAATTTATATTCTTAATTCATTTGTCTTTATGTTATGTGCTTTAACATTATCATTCTTAATTGGAAATATTTTAACCAATAAGAATGCTATTAGTGGAATTGTAAATGTTATTGCGTTAGGAAGTAGTTTCTTGTGTGGAGCGTTTGTGCCAATGGAATGGTTACCTAATTTTGTGTTAAAAATAGCGCATATTTTGCCGTCTTATTGGTATATTAAAACAAATGAATTAGTGAAAACTTTGGAAGTTGTTAATTTTTCTACATTAAAGCCATTATTAGGAAATATGTTAGTGATTTTAGGATTTACTGTATTATTTATAATAATTACAAATGTAATAAGTAGAAAAAGACGAAAGAAAAGTTAAGAAAATGATATAGAATAATATTCCTTGACATAAAAATAAAAAAGCGATATGATA
>CAOKBR010000036.1 GCA_948466735.1 uncultured Mycoplasmatota bacterium
CATATAAAAATCTACACGCTTTTTATTTCGTGTAGATTTTCTTCAGATCACTTCTCTTTTTTGTTTACTGTTTTCAACTAACATCACTGATTAAAATTAATCGATTCCTTCTATACAATTATTATATATCCAAGTTTTTAGTTCTACTATATCATATAGACGAATACAACGTTCTAATTCATTAGGAATCGCAAGAATTTCTTGTAATTTTTGATGATAATCGCATTCACTATGAAGCTTAGATTTCCAAGAAGTTCCTGTTTTTCTTACTTGTTTATCTCTAAATTCACCTAGAGACATAATATTTTGCTCTTTACATATTCAACATGAATCTTTATTTATAAAAGAATAAATATCTGCAAAAGTTACTGCAATTCCTTCCAAATTAGCACTTTTATAAATGTTATCTACTAACTTTCTCTTAGCAAAAAAGATATTGTCTTCCTTTGTCATTTTATATTTATTATTCATATCAAAATTTCCTTTTGTAAATTCATTTATTTTTTTGTTCATAATTTTTAATAAATTCATCTTTATAAGAAAGTAGTCTATCCTCTTTTATCGCTTGACGTATTTCTTCCATCATTTGAATTAAAAAGCGAATATTATGAATCGATAGAAGTCTACCTCCTAGTCCTTCATCGCTAGTAATCAAGTGACGAATGTAAGCTTTGGTGTAATTTTTACAAGTATCACAGTCACAGTGATCATCTAATGGGGTAAAATCTTCCTTAAATTTTAAATTGTGTAAATTAATTTTACCATGCCTAGTAAAGGCTTGACCATGACGGGCAATTCTAGTAGGTAAAACGCAATCAAAAATATCAATTCCTCTTATTACTCCTTCTAATAAATCAAGTGGATCCCCTACTCCCATTAAGTAACGAAGTTTGTCATCGGGTAAGTATTTAACGGAATAGTCAATCATCTTATACATCGTTATTTTATCTTCACCAACACTAGTACCTCCGATACTATAACCATCAAAGTTAAGTTTTACTGTCTCTATCGCACTCCATTTTCTTAAATCTTCAAACTCTCCACCTTGCACAATACCAAATAAACATTGATGATCATTTTGATGAACCTCTTTTCCTCTTTTTGCCCATCTTAGTGTTCGCTCAACACTTTTTTTCATATAATCATAACTAACAGGATACGGTGGGCACTCATCAAAACTCATCGCAATATCACTATCTAATTTATTTTGAATTTCAATTGATTTTTCTGGTGTTAAAAATAATTTAGCCCCATCGATATGACTTTTAAAATGTACTCCATCCTCAGTAATATCTTTTTCTTTATTTTTAGCAAGCGAAAACACTTGAAAACCACCACTATCTGTTAAAATAGGTCCATCATAATTCATAAATTGATGTAGACCACCGGCTTTTTTAACTAAATCTTCCCCAGGACGTAGCCATAAATGGTAAGTATTTGCTAAGATAATTCCTGCGTGTACATCATATAACTCCTTAGGATCAAGCATTTTTACGGTCGCTTTAGTTCCTACAGGCATAAACATCGGTGTTTCATAATCCCCATAATCGGTATGAATTATGCCATACCTTGCTAAGGTATCTTTTTCATTTTTTAATTTTTCATAAGTTAATTTCATTTATCTCACGTCCTTTAAATCTCCCTTATTATATCATAGAAGTTTTCTAACCGAAAGAAAAAGATAGCAATTTCTATCTAATTTCTATTTATCAATTAAAATAACAGCACGCGCTCCTTGTTGATTAGAGGGTTTACTACTTCCTATATTTCCTGTGTAATCTATGGTCCATGCATATAAAGTATCCGCTGAATATACACTAGCTAACCAATAAAGAGAATTTGAACCTTGATTTACTGTTCCTTGAAAACTAGTAGAAAGATTTAAATAATTATATACCCACACTGGACAAGATGTTCTATCAACTCTACATCCTAAACTGGCTGCCTCTTGAACAGTTAGCATTCTAGATTTGGCTGTTTTTTGCCCTAGTGAATAAGGATTATTGGTGCAATCAAAGGTTTTAGTATTTGCTAAATAACGACATCCTAGATAGGGATTATCTTTAAATACAGTTACTCCTGGTGTATAGGTTTGATTTAATACATTAGTCCAAGTACTTGTGGCATTTTCTAAGGCTGGTAATATTGTCAAAGGGCCTTTAGTGTTATTATTGATTGTATGCCATGCAGTAGTTGATACGGTGTTTTCTCGATGTTGTAGAGTTAAAGTAGTTCCATTATCACTTACAACATAAAAGTATTTTTCCTCACTATCATTGACCTTATATTTTACAATTGTACCTGGTAGATAAGTATCAGGAGATATTTCTACACACGTGGACTCTTCTCCTGTTACACAAAAGGTGGATGATCCTTTCGTTTAATCGTATTTCCAAACATTGGCAATATTTTTATTTTTTCCTACTGCTTGAGGTATCATGTGGGAGTTTGTTGGTAAAGATAACGGTTGATTAGATAATCCTCCTTGAACTCCTAAAGTAATGGTTATACTTGAATTGGAATTATTTTCAAAGTATATCGAATAGGTCTTTTTTCCATTTTTCAAAAGGGTTGTCTCAATTGGTAAATCTACTCCTGTTTCCTCTAGGTATCCAAAAGTTACTCCATCAGGAAGATTTCCTATTATAATAAAAATCCTAATATCTTTGATCCTGATTATATTTCTCCTCAAGAGAAAATTAAAGAATTAGAAAAAACTATTAAGCAGCAAAATGAAACTATTCAAATTTTAAAAAAAGCTGCTGCCTTCTTTGCGAGCCATAATTAATTCATTCTTTTATTACCAAAGAGTCTTCTTCCTTTTCCAGTTCCGCTATTTGTGATAGTCTTGATTTTCCTCGCTCTTCTTATTACTCTCATCTTGATTCTTTGGATAATAAATTAGCTAAGTTAGAGCTTAATTCCCTTATTTCTCAACGTATTCTCGATATTTTCTTCTCTTCTAATGGTATCTATTTCTCCCAAAATTTCTGCCATTCTTCGCAAGGAAGGCTTCAAAATTTCTCAAAAAACTGTCCTTTCCTTTATGCACATCTTGGGTATCAAATCTTCTGTCTCTTCTTCTTTTCCTAAACATAATTCTTCCTTAGCTGATTCTGAAAAATCCTTAATTGAAAATTTAATTAAAGATTTTCCTCTTTCTTCTATTAATCAAATTTGGGTCTTTGATATCACTTACATCAAAACTCGTAAAGAAGGTACTGTTTACTTAGCTTCTATTATGGATCTTTTCTCTCGTAGAATTATCTCTTGGAAAGTTTCTCGTTCTATGAAAAAAGAACTTGTTTTGGACGTCTTCTCCCTTGCCTACAAGTTCCGTAATCCTCAAAATATTGTCATCGTTCATTCCGACAAAGGCTCTCAATATCGTTCCTTTGCTTATCGTAAACTATTAATCATTAATCACTGTGTTTTTAGTTATACTTCTCTTGATCATTCTTGCGATGAAAATGCTTATCAAGAATCCTTTCACTCTCTTATTAAGAAAGAGTGGCTCTACCAAAAAAACTTGATACCTTAGATGATGTTATTAGGGAGTGTTCCAACTATATTGACGGGTTTTACAATCCTTCTCGGATTCATTCTTCCCTTAATTATTTATCTCCCATTGAATTTGAATTATCGCTTATTTCTTCAAAAACCCCCTCTAAAAGTTGTACGAAATCTTGACATAAGTCCCTAATACACTTTCTTTCTTATCTTAAGTATAAAACATTAAAAAGTAGTCAAACAAGCTTTTTATAAAAAACGATAAGATTTTATTTCTTACCATTTTTCTCATTTTCTTTTTTCTCTTCCACTGGAGAAATGACTACTGCACTAGATTGATTAAAATCAATTTCCTCTATCATGATTTGTAAAGTAGCAAAATCCATCTTTCTAATTAACTCTAATTTATTTTGAAATACTTTTCCGTAATGCAAAATATCATCATATAAATTGTCTACTGTGGTTTCAACATTATCAATCATTTGCACTTCGCTAGCAATCCACACTTTTTTCATGCGTTCAAAATCTTCTTCTTTTAACTCTAAATGATTAAATTCATCTTTTAAACGTTCCAAAAATTTCTCTGGATGCTCACTTTCTGCCATAATAACTAATGAACGAAAGTGCTCTGCTGCTTCTTTTTGAAAATAGAAAGCACTCATTAATTGTTCACGTCTTGCTTCTTCACGAAATTTTGAAGACATACCAAATCCTAGTGTTAATAACATATTTAAATAAGTATCAATCATAAAATTATCCTTAATACTTAATTTTTTGGTATTTACTTTAATGGCATACCCAATTTTAGGAAGTTCTACTTTCATCTTTAATTTTTTCTCTTTTGATACAACTTCATCTTTTTCATCATACTTTTTCTTTTTAGGAACTTCCTTTTGATTTACTCTATTCTCTTCCCTTTTTTTAATAACTTCTAACACTTCTTCAACATCCATCTTACCTGCGACAATTAAAAACATATTCTTTGGTTGATAAAAATTTTGATAACACGTATACAAATCTTCCTTTTCGATTTTATCAATCGATTTTACATCTCCTGCAATATCAACACGAATAGGTAGAGAATGGTATAAACTCTTTCTTAATTCTAACTCTAAGACCCACTCTGGAATATCATCATACATCTTAATTTCTTCCTTGATAATTCCTTTTTCCTTTTCCACGTTTTCATCTGTAAAATAAGGAACATCAACAAAGGATAATAAATAATCCAAGTTTTCTAATAAGTTCTTATTTCCGTAACATACATACTGGGTATTATCAAAAGAAGTAGATGCATTTACTCCAGTTCCAGTTTTAGAATAAAAAGCAAAAGGGTCACTTCCGTCTTCTTGAGCAAACACTTTATGCTCTAAAAAATGGGCAATTCCATCAGGAACAACAGTTTCTTTTTTCTTATCCTTTTCCTTAAATATAGTATCATTGGAACCAAAACGAGTCGCATAAGTAATAAAATAATTATTCTTATCTTGATAAGGTACTAAATAAATAGATAATCCATTTTCTAGTTGTTCATGATATACTGTGGCGTCTAGTCCGTTTAACTCAATCTTCTTCATCGCTTTTCACTCCTTCTAGAAAGAAAATAGTATCTATTTTTACATTTTTAGCAATGTCCATAATCTCTTCTTTTGTTACTTGGGTGATTTTTTTTCGTTTTACTTCTAAATCATCGGTACCTAATAACTCCATCATATAATAACTACTAATGATTTTACTCATTGAATCGTTAATATCATCAAGGGCTGTAATATATAGACGCTTTGCTTTTTCAATTTCATCGTCACTAATATTACCCTCTTCCATTGCCTTTAGTTGTTCTTTTACAATTTTCACTGTTTTTTTATAATTTTCTTTAGCAATTCCTGTAGTAATTAATAAAACATTATCCGTTTTATTTAAAATAGAACGCACAGTATACGCTAAGCTATTCTTCTCTCTTACTTCAAGAAATAACTTAGAATCACTTCCTCCACCTAGGATAATATTATATAAGGTTAAAGGATATTTGATTTGGTAAGAAGTTAAATTTACCAATTTACAACCAATACAAAGTTTAGATTGCTTATTATTTTCCTCTTCTTTAATAATATTTACCTTTTTTGCTGGGGTACTAGTAATATACGCTGGAATTGGATTTGTTTTAAACGTATAAAATGCAAACTTATCATGAATTAACTTTTCCATTTCTAAAAAGTCAAAAGAACCTACTACATAAATATCAATGTAATTATTTTTTAACATTTCTTGATAATATTGATACAAAGTCTTTGGAGTAATCTTTTCTAAATCTTCTAAATATCCATAACCATGATCACCATATGCTTCGTTATTTCTTGCCATTTCTTCTAATGTTCTAATCATAGCATAATGATTACTATCTTCTTTAATGCTTTTAATGTTTAACTCTATATTCTTTTTGACAATATCAAAAGACGTTTGATCAAAGGAAGAATTTTCTACGTTAGGATGGAAAATAATCTCTTGTAGTAAATCTAGTGATTGATCTAACATACCACTTTCTGTGTATTTTTCATTTAGCATCGTCATATAAACATTCATATGATGATATGCACCAATTCTCTCATTCGTTGTTTTAATATCTAAGGCATATAAATCTTGCAATTTAATGACTAAATCACGCCTTGTTTTATAATTTTTCGTTGATAACACTAACATTGATCCTAAAAAATTACGTATGGTGATTAACTCTTTTTTGGCCTGCGTTCTAAAAATTACTCGCACCATTAAACTTTTAAATCGATCGGATTTAATCATATGTAAATGATATGAACCAAAGTCTTTTTTACGATATTCCATAATTCACCTCTTTTTTCTTCTATTGTTATTATTCTCCAATTTGTCATAATTTATGAAATAATTGATTCAAGTGCTAATTCCATCATGGAAGTAAAGCTTTTTTCACGTTCATCTGATGTGGTTTGAACATTTTTTACTAAGGAATCTGATACAGTTAAAATTGTTGCTGCTTCTTTGTTTAAACATTTTGCAATATGAAATAAAGCAAAACTTTCCATTTCTACACCAAGGCAAGTTTTTTTCTCTTCATTAGTGTTCATGTGATAGAAACATTCACTACAAAAGATATCTCCTTTAGTAATTTTTTGATTTAATTTAACTGATGTAGACATGATTTTTTCGTTTAATGAACTACTAGCAGATGCAACTTTAATCTCTTCATCACTAAAATTTTTAGCAAAGTTACTATCGGTATACGAGTTTTCTACTAAGATAACATCATACAAATTTAAACTATCTACTAAAGCACCAGTACTTCCTATTCGAATGATTTTTTCTACATCATAAAAATGGTATAATTCATAAGCGTAAATTGCCATACTAGGAATACCCATTCCTGATGCAAAAATAGTTACTCTTATTCCTTTATATTCTCCAGTATATGCAAATACATTTCTTACATGATTCACTAAGGTAGCATTTTCTAAAAAGTGTTCGGCAATGTATTTAGCACGTAACGGATCTCCTGGCATTAAAACAATTTTTGCAATATCTTCTTTTTTACTTTCTATGTGTGGGGTAGCCATAAAACACCTGCTTTCTATAATTATTATACCAAAACTTTTGCTAAATTACTCGAAAAAAAAGAAGAATTGTCACTCTTCTTCACTACCACCACATCTACCTTCTCCTGGTTTATCACCTGGGATATATTCTTCTCCCACTAAGGAACATGAAGATTTCGTTACTGAATCTTTTAAGTAACCTCCTAAAATTTTAACTAATCCTATAATAACAACAGTTACTAATGCGACAATTAAAACATATTCCACTAATGCTTGACCCTTTTGATTTAAACGAAATCTCATGAACTTCACCCTACCTTGTTTAGTTTTATAAGTTAAGTGTATAATATGTTTTCTTGTTTGTCAATTGATTTTACTTGTGTTGTCAAGTACTTTTTGTGTTATAGTGATATTGGTGATATAAATGGAAAAGGATAAAATTTTTTTGGATAATGTGATGATCGCAACTACTTTTTTTAAACGGTTACTTGGCTTAATGGGAAAAAAGAAAATTATTAAAGGAATGGCATTTCCTAAGTGTAATTCGATTCATACGTTTTTTATGTTGGAAAGTATTGATGTTTTAATGTTAGAAAAGTCGGGAAAGGTAATTTATCTATATGAACGTTTTACTCCATGGAAGTTAATTTTACCGAAAAAAGATGTTTATACCACAATTGAATTACCAAAAGGTTCAATAGAAAAATTAGAAATCAAAAAAGGAAGCTACATTATTCTTCCTTAAAGATATAAAGTGTTGATTTAGCGTTTTACTTTTTTATTCGGTATCAGTAACGATGATATCACCTGCATGATGAGCAATAGTTCCTGTTACAAAAGTTGCTGTTTTACTACTTGCTGTTATATTTTTCCAATCAAAGCTTTTTCCCGTTAAATTAACAATTTTACTTAAATTTAGATTAGATTCAGGAAAATTCAAATCTTCAGCATTTTTTCTGAACGATTGGTCTCCAATAGTAATAACATTACTGGGAATAGTAACACTCGTTAATCGATTTCCTCCAAATGCAGACTTTCCAATAGTCGTTATATTATTTGGAAAAGTCACATTTGTTAATTGATTACCATAAAACGCAATATCTTCAATAGTTGTAACACTATTGGGAATTGTTACACTTAATAAGCTTGTCTGCTGAAATGTACCTGCACCAATAACGATTATTCCATTTGGTATTATTACATTATCCCGTTTTTTTCCAGCGTAACTTACTATTGTAGTATAATCTATGCTTCCATCAGCATTTCGATTATAGATAAATGCTTGTTCATCAGAAAATTGATTACAGTTAAACGCAGCACTTTGAATAAGAGTTACACTATTTGGTATTTCTATACTCGTTAATAGATTAGAATTAAATGCAAACTCTCCAATGGCAAGTATACCATCAGGAATAACAACAGATGTTAAGTTTTTTCCTGAAAAAGCAAAATCTTTAATAGATAATACTTTTTTCCCATTAATCGTGCTAGGAATTACTACATCCTTTGGACAGTTTTCATCATATCCAATTATTGATGGTCCCTCTATAATAGGCATTCCAAAATCATCATAAACACCATACTCTCCTATAACAAAACATGATTCATCTGTAGTAGATGGTTCTATCGTTCCTTGTTTAGCATACACATTGATTTTTATCCCATATTTCTTTTGAACATCTGTAATTTCTGTGTTTTCATCTACCCACATGCGTAAACGATAATTGTGGATTGTCACTCCTTCATTTGAAAATGTTCCAGTATCTAGTATCATGCTTCCAAGGGGTGATCCTATTTCACTTACTTCAACTCTTGGAATAAAATTCGTTGGTGCCATGATTTCAGTATATGCGGTTTCTGGATCAATTGCCCTTTCTAAATATAGTTTCACTTCATTATCTAATAAAGGTTCCATATCGGTGATGGGTATTTTTACTGCTGTTACTTCATAAGTGATTACTGTATCCTTTCCTAGTGTTGCACTTACGGTAAAATCAAAAGTATTGTTTTCACCTGTTAACATTTTTCCTGTTTCATCTGATATAGGAAGGGCATCTTCTAAAATGATTCCTGTTTTTCCTTCCGTATACGTTAACATTACTGTTCCTGTTTCAATTGTATTTTCTACTGTTCCAACTTTTACAAAAGTAAATGCTGCATATGTTACTCCTACTGTTACACATATTACTGACAATAATAAAATTACTGTAATTACTATTTTCTTCTTCTCTTTCATCTTTTTCCCTACTTTCTTTTTTTATTATAACATCATCATTTTCTATATTCCGCCATTAAATTAACAAATAATAATTTAACACAAGAAAAAGAACAAGATATTGACTCCTGCTCTTATAAAATTCTTATTATATATAGGTTTTGACAAAGCCAAAATCCTTGATTTCAACCATAATTACATTTTCTTATGTTTAATCTTCTTGATAGATGAATTCAAAATCTAAAATTCTAACAATATCTCCGTTTATAGCTCCAGCTTCTTTTAGTTTTTCATCAATTCCCATTTTACGAAGTCTTTTCGCAAAACGCATTTCGGCTTCATATGAGGTAAATTTTGTCATTTTAAAAATCTTTTCGATTTCTTTTCCACTGATGACCCAAACTTCGTTTTCTTTCGTAATTGTAAATGGTTCTTCTTGTTCAAAGGTATATACGACATGACTATCCATTTGATTTTCTTCATAAAGAGGCGCATCTTCAATTTGGTAAACTAAATCTGCTAAGGCATCAATCGCATCATCTAGTCCTTCTTGTAAAACGGCACATACTGGATAAATTGTCGATTTTACCTGCTTTTTAAACTTTTCTAAATTTTCTTCTGCTTCTTTACTATCCATTTTATTGGCAATGATAATTTGTGGTCGCTTCATTAGTTTAGGATTAAATTCTTCTAGTTCATGATTAATGGTTAAATAATCTTGATAAGGATCTCTTAATGCTCCACTCATATCAATCACATGAGCGATTACTTTTGTTCTTTCAATATGTCGTAAAAATCTATCTCCTAGTCCTTCCCCTTCATGAGCTCCTTCGATTAATCCAGGTAAATCAGCCATAACAAAACTTTTTCCATTTCTTGCTTTTACTACCCCAAGATTAGGGCTAAGTGTTGTAAATGGATAATCAGCAATCTTTGGTTTAGCTTTTGATACCATAGAAATAATTGTACTTTTTCCAACACTAGGAAAACCTACTAATCCAACATCAGCAATCATTTTTAATTCTACTTTTAAAAATCTCTCTTCTCCAGGTTCTCCGTTTTCCGAATAATTTGGTGCCGTATTCGTTTGCGTTTTAAAGGCAGTATTTCCTCTACCACCTCTACCACCGTGGGCAACTATAACCCTACTATCCTTTTCTTTTAAATCGCCAATAATTAATCCTGTATCAGAATCAGTAACTACTGTTCCTTGAGGTACTTTAATGATAATATCTTCTGCTTTTTTTCCATGTTGATTCTTTCCTTTACCATTTTCTCCTTTTTGTCCTTTAATTAATTTTTGATAACGTAAATCAAGAAGTGTATGTAATCCTGTATCAACGGCAAAAATAATGTCAGCTCCTTTTCCTCCGTTACCTCCAAATGGTCCTCCTAACGGAATATATTTTTCTCTTCTAAAAGCAGTACAACCATCTCCTCCAGCACCAGCTACTACTTTTAATTCCACTTCATCAACAAACATCGCTTATCCCCTCCATAGTGACTACATTTTATCATAATTTTAACCTTTTGAAAAGAAAAATCATCACTTAGAAGTGATCTGAAGAAAATCTACACGAAATAAAAAGCGTGTAGATTTTTATATG
>CAOKBR010000037.1 GCA_948466735.1 uncultured Mycoplasmatota bacterium
AGGTGCCCCCCCCCCTAGTTAATTTTTTGTTAATTTTCATTTGTCTGCACCTCAAATCCTATGTTTCTATATTATCAAATTTTCCATTTTTGTTCAAGAATGATTTTCATCATAATACAAATTTTTGTTTCCTATTTTAAAACAATATTAAAAAGGGCACTAGTTCTAGCGCACCTTTTATTAAAGTTATTTCTTTTTCTCTATCATTTCAGAAATTGTAGTCCCCACGGTTGCTAGATTTTGTAATTCGCTTGGAATAATAATCTTTGTTGATTGGCCATTCGCAACCTCTACCATTGCTTCATAACTTTTCAACTTCAATACAGCATCATCAATCTTAGCGTCCTTTAGCAATTTTAAACCTTGTGCAGTTGCTTCTTGAATTTTTAAAATTGCCTGTGCTTCACCTTCTGCTTCACGAATATGTGTTTCACGTTTAGCATCTGCTCGTAAAATGGCACTTTCTTTTTCACCTTCAGCAATTAAGATTGCAGCCTTTTTCTCACCTTCTGCTTTTAAGATAGACTCACGACGCTCACGTTCTGCACGCATTTGTTTTTCCATCGCTTCTTGAATATCGCGAGGTGGAATAATGTTTTTTACTTCAACACGGTTAACTTTTATTCCCCATGGGTCTGTTGCTTCATCTAAAATTGCTCGCATTTTTGAATTGATAATATCACGAGAAGTTAATGTTTCATCTAATTCTAATTCTCCAATAATATTCCGTAATGTCGTTGCAGTTAAATTTTCAATCGCATTTACTGGATTTTCTACTCCATAAGTGTATAACCTTGGATCAGTAATTTGAAAATAAACAACAGTATCAATTTGCATAGTAACATTATCTTTAGTAATAACTGGTTGTGGTGCAAAATCTTTTACAATTTCTTTAAGTGATACATGATTAGCAATTCGTTCAATAAATGGAATATGATAATGTAGTCCTGTTTGTAATGTACGATGATATGCACCTAGTCGTTCAATTACCATCGCACGAGATTGAGATACAATTCTAACTCCACTAATAATAATAACTAAAATAACTCCTAAAATAATCCAAAAAAGCATTATAATCCCTCCTTAACTGCCTTAACAGTCACTTTTGCTCCTTGAATAGATAAAATTTCTACTTTGCTATTTAATGAAATTTCTTCATCACTTATTGCCGACCATAGTTTTCCATCAATTTTTATTTCGCCAACGGAATATGGCACAATTTTTTCAGTAACTACACCAATTTTACCAATGATTCGATCTAAATTCGTTCTTTCCATCGGTTTTGATAAAAACTTCTTTACTAATGGTCTAGTTAAAATTAGACTAATCGCACTTACTAAAATAAATATGGCAAGTTGTAATTCAAAGGAGTGATTCACTAGTGATAAAAATAATGAAGCAAGCGCACCTAATGCAAACCATATGCTAACTAAGTTAACCGTTGATAATTCTACTACGACAAAGAAGATAAAAATAAATAGCCACCATAACATAAACCCCATCACTTCCTCGCTTACATTATATGATAAAAAAGTACAAAATACAATATAAAACTTAATGAAATCAAATAAAATACGCCAACACAAAAATATTGTCCTTTAGTTTATCCAATATATAAATGGCCTAAATTTAAATTAAAAGAAAACAAATAAATACGTTTTTATCTTATATCTTTTACACCCATTTACGATTTTTCTTGTAAAAGTTTAATTTTTGCTCTATAATGATTTTATAAAGTAAGATTGGAGGAAAAAAGTGAAAAAATCTATACGTGTAGGTGTATTCGCTACACTATCCATACTAGGATTATCTAGCCTAGGTACGGGAACTTACTTACAATTAGTTGAAGATTATCAACATAAAGATGAGCAATTTGCTCTAATCATTGAAGATAAAATTGCAACAAAAGTAATTGCAGAAGAAAAAGAAGAAGAAGAATTTATCATTACAACAAAAGAGGTTACTCTTATATTAAATCAAGAACTTGAACGAGGCGTTTTAAACTATATAGAAGAAACATTAACAAATGAGGAAGTATCTCGTCTAAGTATTGACCTTAACAATGTCGATGTAACCAAGGTAGGAACCTATGAATATAAAATTAAAGATTTAAAAACTAGTAAAGAATGGACAAATAATATTATTGTTAAGGAAGAAGAAGTACAGACTCCACCTGAACAAGATCTAACCATCAAGTTAACATTAAAAAATCAAACCTTTAAATTAAATGAAACTCTACCAACGACGATTTCTACTTATATAGATCAAGAATTAACAGAAGAACAAATAAAAACAGTAACACTTGATTTATCTGAAGTAAACATGGCACAAGCAGGGAGCTATCAATATACCATTATTTTTCAAAACCAAATTTACTTAGGAAAAATTACTGTTGTAGAAGATCAACCACCGCTAAATCAACCTAGTGAGGAAAAGCCTAATTTGTCTACCCCAGAAGAAACACCAAAAGATCCTATAGAAAATGAAAATAATAACGGTGGAAATACTGAAAATTAAGAATAAAGAAACGTGATTTTGAAGTGAACAAAATGGGGTTCACTTCAATTTTTCTAACGTTTCTTTTTTAATACCTGGTAAATAAAATAAGGTTCGATCATCACCATAAAAATGGCTAATCCCATAGAAATAGGAGCAATCCATAAATAACTTTCATACCCAAATCCAAATAATAAAGTAGCAATCACCCCAATAGATTGAAAACACATTTTAAGTTTAGCAGGCATCGTTGGTTTTAATTCGATTTTTTTATACATAAAAAGGTAACCAGTAAATAAGAATACAACTATATCACGTACTGCAATCGCCAGTGGCCACAAAGGCATAAGACCTTTAAACATTAACACAAAACCAATTCCCCAATTAAGAAGTTTATCAGCTATTGGATCTAATCCCCCCCCAAGATGACTATACATTTGATATCGTCTTGCAATAAAACCATCCAACAAATCTGTTAAAGCTAAAATAATAGCGAAAGTGGTAACAAAATAATGTTGGCCAATTCCATTTTTATAAATATAACTTAACAAATAAATAGAACCTATCATACGAATGATGGTAATGATATTGGGAATCGTCAATATTTTGTTTTCATACTTTTTTTGTTCTTTCATTACACTTTCACGTCCTTATTTTTTATCCTAAGGCCTAAGACTAAAAATGTCAAGTAAATATCAACGAAACAACTACATTTATCATAAAAATTATTTATCTTGTTACCAAAATGATTTTCATTTTTTTTAAAGCATAATTATTGAATATTTTTCTATTTTATTATATACTCTTGTTATTGAGGAGGAAGGATTATGATTCAAGAAAGAAATATTGCTACTAATGTTATTTTATCAATCGTTACTTGTGGAATTTACGGAATATTTTGGTTCATTCAATTAACAGATGATACCTCACGAGTAAGCGATGATAAAAGTATGTCTGGAGGAATGAGTTTCTTATTAAGTTTAGTAACTTGTGGTATTTACTCTGTTTACTGGGCTTATAAAATGGGGAAAAATCTTTATCAAACAAAGTTAGATAAGGATTTACGTGCACAAGATAATTCTATATTATATCTAGTGTTACAATTATTTGGATTAGGAATAGTAAATTACTGTTTAATGCAAAATGAATTAAATGACATTGCACAAACACAATATTAATAAAAGAGGGAAACCTCTTTTTTTTATGCCTTTTAGCAAAAAAATAGCAAAATGCTATTCTAGGCAATCGTTTACTGGAATATCTATATTTTTATCATAGATGGTAATTGTCTCTTTAGAGTCACACGTTAAAAGTAAAATATCTTCTAACTTTTTATGATTGTTTTCAATTTTTGTCATTAACCATTTTTTATCCTTACCAATAATTTTTAAATTTTTTTCCATAATATTTCCATCAATTACTAAATTTGCCGTAAGTCCTTTATATGTATCTTTAATCTTCATATCTTTTAGAGTAACTGGAGCATACTTACTTTTAGGAAGAAAACTAATTCTTCCATCCGCTTCCATTACCGCATATTCAATTTCTGAAATATCGAAATATCCATTTGCTCTTGCTTCTTGCAATAAATCGTTAATATCAAATTTTACTTTTTTTAATCCTTTAGTCAAAATTTGTCCATCTTGCATTAAAATAATAGGCGCTCCTGCGATTAATCGTCTAACCTTTATACTTTTCATAGTTAAAAAGGAAACAAATAAGGAAAAGCCAGCGTATATTAACATAGAAATAATTCCTTCTAAATAATCGATTTCCTCGTTTACTGACATTTCTGCAGCAATGTTACCAATAGAAATTCCTATGATGTAGTCAAAAATATTTAGCTGACTAACTTGCTTTTTCCCTAGAGCTTTAGCAAGAATAAATAAAGTAATAATCGCAACAAATGATTTTGTAGCAATATATGCTAAACTTGAATAATCCATTTCTATTCACCTAATGATAGTATGATATTTCTTCAAGTTTTTTATACAAAGTTAGAAAATTCCAGTGATTAATCCGTTATCATCGATGTCAATTTCTAAATAATTAGGAACTTTTGGTAAACCTGGCATCGTCATAATGTTTCCTAAAATTACGGTAATAAAACCTGCCCCATTATATAAAATAACATCTTTTACTTTAATCGTAAAGGGTTCATCAATTTGTAATTTTTTAGCATCATCTGATAGAGAATACTGCGTTTTTGCAATACAAATCGGTAAATTTCCGTAGCCATTTTTTTCTAGTAAAGCAATTTTTTCTTCGGCCTTAGGAGAAATTTCTACCCCATTAGCTCGATAAATTTGTGTAGCTACTGTAATAATTTTTTCCACAATTCCTGTGGATAACTCATATAAAGGTTCAAAATGAGACTCTTTTTGGATAGCATCAATTACTTGTTCTGCTAAATCAATAGCTCCATCTTCTCCTTGTGTATAAGAATCGCACATCGCAAAGACTAAATTTTCACTTTGACAATAATGAGATAATAATTCTATTTCTTTTTCTGTATCTTTAGAAAAATGGTTTAATGTAACAATAATAGGAACATGATATTTTTGTAAATTTTCTACATGAATTTTTAAATTCTTTAATCCTTTTTCTAACGCTTCTAAGTTTTCCTTTTCCACATCTTCTTTTATTGCACCACCGTGATATTTCAATCCTCGCATTGTTGCTACTAGTACTACACACTTAGGCATCAACTTAGCACTTCGACATTTAATATCAAAAAACTTCTCCGCTCCTAAATCTGCACCAAATCCTGCTTCTGTTACTACATAATCACCATAAGTTAAAGCCATTTTTGTTGCTAAGACACTACTACATCCGTGAGCAATATTAGCAAAAGGTCCACCATGAATAAAAACAGGATTTCCAAATAAAGTTTGCACTAAATTCGGGTTTATCGCCGTCTTTAATAATACAGCCATTGCCCCTTCTACCTTTAAATCACGCGCAAATAACATATTTCCTTGTATACTATAACCAATAAAAATACTTCCTAAACGCTTTTTCAAATCTTCCATACTTGTAGATAAACATAAAATACTCATCACTTCACTTGCTGCTGTAATTTGAAAATGTTCTTCCCTTGGCACACCATTATTTTTTCCATTGGCAACAATTACACTACGTAAAGCTCGATCATTCATATCCATAGAGCGGCGAAATTCAATACGATTTATATCAATACCTAGTTCATTTCCTTGCATAATATGGTTATCAATAGCTGCTGATAATAAATTGTTAGCAGAAGTAATCGCGTGTAAATCCCCAGTAAAATGTAAGTTAATTTCATCCATTGGCATTACTTGCGCATACCCTCCACCTGTTGCACCACCTTTTAATCCAAAGACAGGCCCTAACGAAGGCTCCCTTAATGATGCTGTAGCCTTCTTTCCTAATTTACATAAAGAATCCAATAAACCAATACTAACCGTAGTCTTTCCTTCCCCATAAGGAGTAGGATTTACCGCGGTAACTAAAATCAGTGAACCTTTTTCCTCTTTTCCCTCTAATGCTCTAAGGTCAATTTTAGCCTTATCCTTACCATAAGGAATCATATCCTTATCTAAAATCCCTAACCCTTTTGCTATCTTTCCTATTTCCTTAGCTTCATACATTCTACTAATTTCAATATCTGTCATTCTATCACACCATCAATCTTATAAAACGCTTTACCTCTATGATTGATTCCTCTCTGTAATATTTTATTTATTCACTAACTCATTATCCACAAATTCTTTCTTCTTAAAGAATATTGATCTCAACAAATATATTGTCCTTATCGTATTCTACTGATTATCTTGTATATTCTCCTCTTATATAACTATATATTACATATCCTTATATATCTTTCTACAAAAACATTATACCTTCTTCTCATTGAGCCTTTGGAGCTAGATCTGGCATTTCATATTCCCTAAAATCAATATAAAGCTACCTCCTATAGAGCATTATACTATAAATATTCTCTTATTTTCCATTCTTTTATCGCAAATTTTAAACATTTAATGACGAAAAATGAAAATAATGATAAAATATAACATAGAAACGAGGCGAAGTAATGAGTGAAAAGATAATATCAAGAACATCCTTAATTGTCAACATTGCTATTTTTGCCTTTTTAGGAATATGCCTTTTATTTTTACCCGTTGAATCTATACATTTTTTTTGTCTTATTCTAAAATCACTTCTTGCTTTCACTGGTGCTATGCAAATCTTAACTTGTATTCTAAAACGTAACAATAGTTCTTTAATTAATGGACTATTCATGATGCTTTTTGGATATTTTATTCACTATTTTCAAGAGGCATTTTTAACATTCTTTCCTATCATTTTTGGATTATATATTCTCTTACATAGTGTTGCTAAAATCATTCATTTTATTCTAAACAGGAAAAGAAGCTTAAAAGATCAGTTAATTACCCTTCTTTGGGGAATCACTGATGCCATTTTTAGTCTTAGTTTTCTTCTTCAACCAAAGGGAAACATTGGAAACTTAACTATTCTTCTAGGGTGCTACTTTATCTTAATGTCATCTACTTATCTATACGACTTACTACGTGATATTTTCCCTAAAGTCGATATTTTTAAAAAGCGCAAAATTAGATTTTCTCTACCTGTTATTTTCTTAACTTTTATCCCCTATACAGTATTAACCAAATTAAATAAGCTATTAAATCAAAATGTAACTGTAGTATCTATTAAAGACAAACCTGTTAGCCAAAACGTTGATTTAGAAATTTTTATCCATGTCAAACAAAAAGGAAATGGACGTTTTGGACATGCTGATGTATGTTTTGAAAATAAAGTATATTCTTATGGAAACTATGATAGAAGCTCTTTTCAATTGTTTGAAAGTATTGGCGATGGGATATTATTTGAAATAAGTGATAAAGAAAAATACTTAAATTTTTGTATGCATCACTCTAAAAAAATGCTATTTTGTTATGGAATTACGTTAACAAGCGAACAAAAAGAAAAAGTTCGCAATCAAATAAAAAAATTAAAGAGTAATACTTATCGTTGGTATATCAAAGCAGAAAAAGAAAAACATGAACTGGAAGAATTTAGTGATTATCCTAGTATTTTGTATGATTATACTAAAGCTAAATTTTATAAGTTTAAACGAAGTACCTTTAAAATTTATTTTTTGTTAACCACAAACTGTGTCAAATTAGTAGAGTATGTAGCAAATGCTGTTGGAATGGATATTTTAAATATTAATGGAATGATTACCCCAGGAACGTATTATAATTATTTAGAAGGTGAATTTAAAAGAAAAAATAGTAACGTCATTACGAAAACGGTATACCACGAGCACGATGTTAATGATAATCCGTTTTCAAAGATAAAGTCCTAAAATTGATGATGTATTTTATTAAAATCCATTGACGTTTTTAACTTATTTTTCAAATTTATGCCTTTATAAACGTGAATAGAATCAACTTTTCTCAAAACAAAGAAGATTCTCTTGGCAAAAATATAATTACTATGTTATAATTTCCTTGGAGGATGATAAAATGATTTTGAAAAAACAAGTGGTTTGCTCTTTTTTATTTTTAATTGGATGTTTTTTCTTAACAACTGGATGTGGAAACGAAAAATTAGATATGAAAATAATAAAAGATGATGTAACCAATATAGAAAGTGACAAAACAAGTATGGGTGCTATTTCTATGGCGCTATCTGATGGAGAAGAGGCTATCTTTAAAGAACTAGATTATATTTATCAATATAATTTAGAAGAATTATTTAAAATTAACCAAGAGTTAGTAATTGATGCCATCGGAGCAATTAATAAAGATACAAAAGAAATGTACTTAATTATTGAACCTGATGATGGTAAAATTGATGATATTAAAAAAACAATGATTACTTACTTTGAATCTAATAAAATTACAAATAACAAATTAATTGAGAAAGATGCTTATTTAATTTATTTAGTAACCGATGAAATGGATAAAGCTACAAAAATAGTAAATGACACAAAACAACCATTGTTTTCTATGATTATGAGCTTAACAGATGATAATTTAGAATCTATGATTGGAATTAATCCTAGTGATTTAAAAGATTATGTCATCTATCTTCCTATGTCAATTACTAATACAAATTTATATATGGTAATTGAACCAGAAAAAGGAAAGAAAGATAAAGTACAAGAAGCAGTTAATGAATATTTAACTCGTTTAGAAAAAAACTTTGAAACTTATTTACCCGATCAATATGAAATTATTAAAAATAGAAAAGAAACAACTTATGGTGATTACTTAATTTATATTGCATCAACAGATAATGAAAAAGTTTTAAAAGAAATTAAAAATTGTAAATAATACGAGAAATATTTCTCGTATTTTTCTTAGGAGGACATACTTATGGTTTTTAGCAGTTTACCTTTTTTGTTTTTCTTTATGCCATTATTCTTTTTACTATATTACCTCTTCCCTTTACGTGCTAAAAATATTATTCTTTTAATTTTTAGTTTAATTTTCTATGCGTGGGGAGAACCAATATATATTATTTTAATGATTATTACATCATTTATTAACTATCTAGCAGGAAGACTAATGGAAAAACATCCTAAACAAAGAAAATTATGGATGATTCTATCGATTAGTATTAGTCTAGGACTTCTTGGTGTTTATAAGTATGGAAACTTTATTATCGATAATATTAACCATTTATTATCCCTTTCCATTCCAAGTTTAGATCTTGCTCTTCCTATTGGAATTAGTTTTTATACTTTTCAAGCTATATCTTATATTATTGATTTATATCGAAAAGAAGTTCCTTGTGAAAAAAGTTTCCTTTGCTTTATGACTTATATTTCCATGTTTCCACAGCTAATTGCAGGTCCCATTGTACGTTATCAAACTATTCAAGAAGAACTAAAAACAAGAAAGATTAACTTTTCCCTTTATCAAGAAGGATTACTTAGGTTTATTAGAGGTCTAGCTAAAAAGGTGTTACTTGCAAACAACATTGGCGTTCTTTGGAATATGGTTCAAATGGAATCATCTCCTAGCGTAATTCTTAGCTGGTTAGGAATTGCCGCTTTTGCTTTCCAAATTTATTTTGATTTTTCAGGATATAGCGATATGGGTATTGGTATGGGGCTAATGCTAGGATTTCACTTTAATGAAAACTTTAACTATCCATATATTAGTAAAAGTATTACTGAGTTTTGGAGAAGATGGCATATGTCGTTATCCACTTTCTTTAAAGATTATGTCTATATTCCTTTAGGAGGTAATCGTTGTAGTAAAATTAAACACATTAGAAATATCTTAATTGTATGGATATTAACTGGAGTTTGGCATGGTGCGTCATGGAATTTTATCCTATGGGGACTATATTATGGAATCATCTTACTTCTTGAAAAATTTGTTTTTTCTAAATGGTTAGAGAAACTTCCTAATGGGATAAAACATTTATACGCGATTATTCTTATTTTAATCGGATGGACTATCTTTGCTTTCGATGATATTAACCAAGTATTTATCTATTTAAAAAATATGTTTTTCTTAAGGGGAATTCCTTTATTTAACATGGAAACAATGTATTTATTAAAAAACTTCTTTATTTTACTTTTAATCTCTTTTTTAGCATCCATTCCCTTATTTAACTTTTGGAAAACTCTTAAGATTCCAAAGACAATTAAAAATTTGTGTTTATTTATCTTTTACTTATTCTTATTTATTGCAAGTATTGCTTATTTAGTAGACAGTACATATAATCCATTCTTGTATTTTAGGTTTTAAAGGAGGATACCATGAAAAAAGGATTAACTATTTTTTTGAGTGCATTATTTATCTTTTTTAGTGTTTGGTTTATTATATCTCCTAAAAAAGAAATGTCAGAAAATGAAAACCGCTACTTAGAAAAGTTTCCACAATTGTCTGTGGAAAACTTATTAGATGGAAGTCTAATGAATAAACTCAATCATTATATTGAAGACCATTTTCCAATGCGTGAAGCGTTTCTTACTTTAAAAAGCGG
>CAOKBR010000038.1 GCA_948466735.1 uncultured Mycoplasmatota bacterium
AATATTCAATCACATTTCTGTAATTAATTATTACACTTTTATAGTACCAAAAGAATGAAAACATAGTCTCACTCTTACGTATATCGTTTATTAATTTTATTTTAAGGTCTACCCCCCCTAGTTAATCTAGGTTTAACAAAAGCAACGTCAGAAATATTTTTACTATTCAAATTCATTCCTAACACCTACCTTTATCTTACATGTTTATTATACTAATTCTTTTCCATTCTAACAAGTACCTTTTTTAAACATTTAACTTGCAATTTCCTTTTTCCAAACTAATATTTATAAAGAACACATTAAGTTTTATTCGATAGTAAAAGCTTCGTCATTTAATTCTACTTTTAAAGGTTCACTATAATATACAGTATATAACACATCACCTTTTTCTACTGTTGCACCAACATTTTTGTGAATGACAATACCTGCTAAAGGGTCAATTTTATCTTCTTTTTTTAGTCTACCTGCTCCAAGATGAACGGATAAATTTCCCATCATTAAAGCATCAATTGCTTTCACGACACCTGACTTTGAAGCATATACATCCGTTGTTGTCTCACTTAACGTTAACTCTTCTAAACGTCCTCCTTGAGCTTCTACAAACCATAGAAATTGCTGAAAAGCGTCCCCATTTTCAATCACTTGTAACACGCGTTTCCTAGCATCCGCCAAAGAAATATTCTTTCCCATACTAACCATTTCACTAGATATTTCAACACATAAATCCATTAATGGACTTGGTCTACCTCTTAATGTTTCCATCGCTTCTAATACTTCTAGGGTATTTCCAATCATATCTCCTAAAGGATTATCCATATTAGTAATTAATGTTCGCACCTCTTTCTGATATTTCTTTCCAATTTCAACCATTAACCGTGATATTTCTAAAGCTTCTTCCTTTGTTTTAATTAAAGCCCCTTTTCCTAGTTTAATATCAATTAAAATATGACTAGCGCCAAGAGCAATTTTTTTACTCATGATACTAATCGCGATTAAAGGAATAGATTCCACTGTTCCTGTTACATCTCTTAAAGAATAAATCATTTTATCTAGTGGCGTTAACTCTTCTGTTTGACTCATTAAGGCAAAGCCAATGTGTTCTAGTTGATCGATAAATTCATCTATCGTTAAATCAGTACGAAAGCCTGGGATACTTTCTATTTTATCAATTGTACCCCCGGTGTGTCCTAAGCCTCGACCCGACATTTTAGGTACCTTTACTCCACAACTAGAGACAATTGGGCCAATGATTAACGTTGTTTTATCTCCTACTCCTCCTGTTGAATGCTTATCAACCGTCGCTTCTAAACTAGATAAATCTAAGGATATTCCGCTAGCAATAAAAATATCTACTAAGTCAAAAACTTCTCTATCGGATAATCCATAAATGCAAATAGCCATTAACATTGCACTCATTTGATAATCCATCACTTGCCCCTTAAGGTAGCCAAAAAAGAATTCTTCTAATTCACTTCTCGTTAGTTCCATCCCAAGTCGTTTTTTATTGATTAACTCTACCATCGCCTACATCCTTCCTATTCTTTACTACTAACCTTGAGCGTTCTATCGCCAATGAATCATCTGAAATGTCTTTATCTATTACAGAACCTGCTCCAATGATTACACGCCTACCAATTGTTAAAGGTGCAATCAATACCACATTAGCACCAATATTTGACTCACTTTTTATTGTGGTTTCATATTTCTTTTTATCTTTAAAACAATAATTTGCGGTTATCATCCCTGCACCAATGTGAATATTATCTTCTAAGGTGGTATCTCCTAAATAAGCATGATGCTTAATTTTATTATTTGAACCTATTTTAGAACGCTTAACTTCTACAAAGTTACCAAGGACATTGTCATTTTTTATTTCCACTTGATTATGAATATGTGTAAATGGACCTATTTGGTTATTATTTCCTATACTTGCATTTTTTATTATTGAAGCTTCAATATCATTGTTATTCCCAATAGTAACATTTTCTAAAACGGTATTTCCTCTTATTCTGTTATTACTTCCTATTTTTACTCCTAAACCTAACTTAACTGATGAATCAATTATTGTGTTTTCACCAATTAAGGTATCGCTTTCTACCATTATTCTTCATCACCTATTATCATTATAGCAAAAAAAGAAAAGAATTCCCATAAATTTTAAAAAGAAGTATAATAGCTTAACAAATTAGGGTATTTAACGAAAAAGAACTCCTTTACTTTACTTAGGAATTCTTTGACTTCACTATTTAGAAATAACTATAACAGCACGAGCACCCATATCGGTAGTCGAGGTATTGTAGTAACTAATGTGCCCGTTAAACTTAACATACCACACACTCGTATTAGTTAACGTAGTAGAAGAACTCCAATAACCATGATCTAAACCATTTACTGTTCCTCCATTCTTAATAGACTCATATAAATAATTATACATCCACAACGGACAAGATTGTTCATCCATAGTACATCCTAAAGCATGAGCTTCTTGTACTGTCATCATTCTTGTCTTTGCTGTTCTTTCAGACAACGTATATTTATTCATTGTACAACTAAAATTCTTATTTGTATCATCATAATCACATCTAGTATAAGCATTATCTTTGAATACCGTTGTTCCTAATTCATAAGTTTGATTAAGCACATTTGTCCAAGTGCTTGTTGCTTCTTCTAATACTGGCAAAATTGCTAATGGTCCTGTTTTATTATTTCCCTCCACATACCATGCAGTTGAATTAACTGTATTCTCTCTTTACTGTAAGGTTAATGTTTCTCCATTATCACTTAAAACATGAAAATACTTTTCTAAAGTATCGTTAACTTTATATTTGATAATCGTTCCTGGTAAATATACTTCTGGTGCTTTTTTTTAATTTACGCAAGTATCTTCTTCTCCTGTTACACAAAAACCATCTGAACCTTTTTCTTGATTATAAGTATAAACATTTTTTATATTTAAATTCGTTTTACTAACTGGTTGCTCTACAGGCACTCCCATTACATCTTGTTTGGCATATACATTGATTTTTACTCCATATTTTCTAGTCTCTCCATTTGGTATTTCTGTATTTTCATCTACCCATAACCTCAAACGATAATTATGGATAGTTGTTCCTTCATTAGTAAAAGTTCTTGAATCTAGTATCATTGCCCCCTTGGGTGAACCTATCTCTGATTGATTATCCCCTGGTATAAAATTTGTAGGTTCCACTATACTTTCATAAGCTGTATCAGGGTCAATTGCTCTTTCTAAGTAAAGTTTTACTTCACTATCTTCTAAAGGTGTCATATCAGTAATTGGTATTTTTACTGCTGTTACTTCGTATCCAATTAAAGTGGATTTTCCTAATGTTGCTTGCACAGTAAAATCAAATACATTGTTTTCACCTACTAAAACTTTTCCTTTTTCATCAGAAATGGGATAAGCTTCATTCAAAGTAATTCCCGTTTTTCCTTCTGTATACGTTAACATTACAGTAGACGATTCTAACATATTTTCCACTGCACCCTCCTGAGAAAATGTAAATGCAGCGAATGTTACACCAATGGTTGCTAGGATTAATAAAAGTAAAATAATAATCAGTAAGATAATCTTTTTCTTATTCTTCATTTTCTTTTCCTTTCTTGAACCGCAAAAAAAGAATACAAACTTCTTCACGCTCTTGTGTTTCTAGTTAATAAATTTATTCTAAGGTCTGCACCCTCCTCAGTTAATCTAGGGCTAACTTGATATTGGCAAGATGAAAAATTAGAAAATTCTTTTACAAATTTATTCATTTTTAACACTTTTCTTTCTATCTTTGCAATTGTTATAATAAAGTATACAACACAGGGGGATATCTAGACACTTACCTCTGTTTAGTAGATAATTATATCATTAAATACGCAAATGAAAGGAAGGATTGCTATGAATCCACAATATCCTTATTCTTTAAAGAAAAAGTTATGTGAAGAAATTTGCATACATGCTAAATCTACTAAGGAAACTGCCAAAGAATATGGCGTTCCCTTAAAAAAACTTGAAAAATGGATTATAGAGGGCTTAAGGAAAAGTTGTTCATTGATTTCAAAATCAATTCTTCTAATAATGTCTTTGCTGAAATCGATAAGTAACATTTACTATTTCAATAACGAGAGAACTCAAGCTGCTCTTAATTATTTAACTCCTATCCAGTATAAAAATATGTCTGTATAATTTTTTCTACAAATTGTCTACTTTTACTAGACTAATGCACTCATAACATGATTTTAACAATTTTTTTTACTAGAAGCAAGACCTAATTCTTCATGTTTTTCTTCCCATTCTTTAATACACCACTAAAAGAATTTTATCCTACGTTAAAATTTTTAGCTAATGATAGAAGATGTCATAATATTCGATAATCATCTTACCGAATTTTCTTTTCGAATAATTCAATCATTCTTTTTGGATCGCTTAATACTTTCTCATAAAGATTAGCATGCTTTCTTAATTCTAAGATTACATCAATCTCTTCTTTGGCCATTAATATTCCATAGTTTTCTTCATCTTCAGAAACAATAAAAGTATCATAACCAAGAAAATAATTAAGATCAACATTAAATACTTTTGTTAATTCCATCAATGTTTCCAATGTTGGTGTTCTAGTACCTTTCTCATAGCAACATATACTCACTTTAGTTACATTGATTAAATCGCCTAATTCTTGTTGTGTTAGTCCTTTTTCTTTTCTTAATTGTCGTAAACGATTACTAAATATCATCTTATCACCTCACTAATCAGTATTTTCATTATAATGAATTCAATACTAGTTTTGTTTGAAATTAACTAATAATAAACTAAAGATAAGGTTTATTAGACCTTATCTTTACTTGAAAGGAAACTAACTCTTTCGGCTATAACTTCTAAATTATAACGTTTTTGGTCACTCTCATCGATTTTCAAATAGGTTTGTAATCGCCCACGTACACTTAAGATGTCACCTTTGTGGCAATACTTAACCGTTGATTCTGCAACGTTTTCCCATAATAAGCAATCAATAAAATCAGTTTCATATTCCCCATTAATATTTTTAAAACTCCTTGGCACTGCTAAAGTGACAAAAGTTGACTTTTTACCATTTTCAGAAATATGTAAAGAGGCTTCCTTGACTAATCTACCAACTAGGTTTACTTGATTTAACATTTTTTTCCTCCTTTCCGCTGCTAAGATAACATGAGAATTTTTAGTATGCAAATGACGATTTTTACCAATTTAAAAAATAAAACAGTAAAAAAAAGGAAATTCTTATATAGAATTTTCCTTTTTGTTTATAAATATACCCTAAAAAGGGGAAAAGATAAGTTTTTTCACAAATTTCGTTTTAATAGCTGATTTAACTCTACAGCATATTCCATTGGCAACTCTTCTTTAAATTTTTCAATAAATCCTAGAACAATTAAATTAATTGCTGTTTCTCTATCAATTCCACGACTCATAAAATAAAATAAATTATCATCACTAATTTTTGATACTGTCGCTTCATGCTCAATAAAACTCATATTATTTCGACAAATATTAGTAGGATACGTATCACTTTTACTAAATTCATCTAAAATTAGGGAATCGCATTTGACCATGGCTTCACTATTTTTAGCACTTTTTTTAATATCTACTAATCCTCGATAAGTAGCATTTCCCCCATTTTTAGCAATACTTTTAGAAATAATATTACTTTTGGTATTTCTTCCTAAATGAATCATTCTAGCACCAGTATCTTGCTCTTGTTCTTTTGATGCTACACTAATAGTAATGCAAGTTCCAAGGGCATTATCTCCTTTTAAGATACAACAAGGGTATTTCATCGTCGTTTTAGAACCGATGTTTCCATCAATCCATTCCATCTTGGCGTTTTCCTCTACTAAAGCCCGTTTTGTCACCAAGTTATGAACATTATTGGCCCAGTTTTGGATAGTCGTATAACGACAACTACTGTTTTTTTCTACAAAAATTTCAACTACCGCAGCATGTAAGCTAGACTCACTATAATTAGGTGCCGTACACCCTTCAATATAATGAAGCTCACTATCATGATCGACAATAATTAAAGTTCGCTCAAATTGTCCCATTAAACGACTATTGATTCGAAAATAGCTTTGTAACGGTCTATCTAACTTAGTAAAAGGGGGAATATAAATAAAACTTCCGCCACTAAAGACTGCTCCATTTAAGGCAGCGTACTTATTATCTGTATTTTTTACCAACTTTCCAAAATACTTATCCACTAATGCTGGATACTTCTTCATCGCATCTTCAATTGAAGTAAAAATAATGTTTTTCTTTTGTAAATACGATAACATATTATGATAGATGACTTCACTTTCATACTGTACACCAATACCATCTAAATGTTTTTCACTTTCTAATACCCCAAGATTTTCAAGTTCACACACTACAGTTTTATCAACTTGATTCCAATCATGATTAATGATTCTATCTTGTTGCTTATAATAAATAATTTTGCTAAAATCAATATCTACTTGTGGTCCATAAGATGGAAGTGGTAATTCCATAAATTTTTGATAACTTTCCAAACGAAACTTTAAAATTTTGTCATTTTCTTCTTTAATTTTAGAAATTTCTTCAACAGTCTTTTTGCTAATTCCCACTAATTCCATAAAATCACCTAGCTTTAACTTTTACTCGTTTTAATAAATCATTAATACCAACTAACTCATTATACTTTTTCTCATCCTTTTTCGATGAAATGACTTTTTTCATCATTTTTAAAGTTAAAATATCCAATTTACCTTTATTTATGCAAGAAAATAAAGCTTCTTTTAAATCAGGAAAATATAGTGGTTGATCTAATAGCCAAGTAAGAATTTCTTTGTCAGTTTCTAAATGCAAAGTAGAAACTATAGCATCATAAATTTGATTTTTATTATGAGAGGTTAAATATTCATGGTGACTTTGATAAACTTTAGGAAACTCTTCCATTGTAAAATAATTTACCGTGTGAAAATTATCTTTTAAATCTTGATAAATCACTCCAATAAAATAGGCACAAGGTAGAGCTTTTTTTTCCGTTTCTTGATAATATCTTCGCTCAATTAATACTAGCTTTTGTTCTAAATTTTTCATTATTGTCCTCTTTCTTTATATTGCTTAATTATTTTTTTTAGTGAATCAAAAGGTAGAAAGGCACATTTTTTTCGATTGGGTTGCTTATAAATGTCTTCATATACAATTAATTCATTAAGTTTTTCTTGTTGATATTCTTCTTCATTTAACATTTTTTCATATTCCGCCATTAATTCTTCAACTTCTTCAACTGTTTTATTTAAACATAAATGAATCATAATTGATGTAGCCGATGTTGATATTGCACAGGCTTCTCCATCAAAACGAATATCCATAAATCTTCCATCTTCTATTTTAGCCATTACGGTAATATTATCAATACAAGATTCATTATTGGTATTGGCCTTTAAATAAGTATCATCTATGATTAACCCTTTATTGATAGGATTTTGATAATGATCAACAATAATTTCTCTTCTTAATTCTGGATCCATAAATATAATCTCCTACAATATTATTTTAAAAATTTGATCTGACTTTTTTAACACATCAATTAAACGATCAATTTCCTCTTTAGTATTATACAAATAAAAACTAATTCGACAAGTATTTTTAATTTTTAATTCATCTTTTAAAATTTTAGCACAATGGTTTCCAGCTCGAACACAAATGGAAAATTGATTTAAAAATACCGCGGTATCTTGACTAAATACTTTATCCAAATTAAATGCTACAATTCCTCCTGTACTTTTTGGATTATAAACAATCACATTAGGAATTTCTTTTAATCTTAATAATAAGTACTCTTTTAACTCTAGTTCGTACTTATGAATGTTATCCATTCCAATCTTTAATAAATAATCAATCGCTTTTCCTAAACCGATAACTCCAGCTATTGGAGGTGTTCCTGCTTCAAAACAAGTAGGGACACTTTTGTATTCTACTATTCCATCCGCTTCAAAATCACTATTCATTCCTCCGCCAAATCTAGTTGGTTTCATCTTTTCTAGTAAGTCTAACTTTCCATATAATACCCCAACTCCCGTTGGACCTAGCATTTTATGGGCAGAAAAAGCAAGAAAATCAATGTTACTTTCATCAACATTAACTGGTAAATGAGGAACACTTTGCGCTCCATCAACGACAAAATAAATATTGTTCTTTTTACATAAGGCACCAATTTCCTTAACTGGTCGAATATCTCCAATCACATTAGTAACATGAGCTATTGAAATTACTTTTGTATTTTGAGTAATTACTTTTTCTATATTTTCTATCGTAACCTGATTATCACTAGTTAAAGGAATATAACGTACTACAATACCTATTTTTTTAACTAATTCTAACCAAGGAAGCACGTTTGATGCGTGTTCTGCTTTTGTTAATAATACCTCATCCCCTTTTTTTAAATGTGGTTCCATAAACCCAAATGTAATCATATTTAATGAGTCCGTTGTCCCATAAGTAAACACAATTTCCCTAGGATCTTGATTATGAATTAACTGAGTTACTTTTTTTCTTACCTCTTCATACATCATATCTACTTTTTGAGAGTTATCATAGTCCCCACGATGAGCATTTGCTGTATAAGTTAAATAATAATCATCAAGTGCATCAACAACACACTTAGGTTTTAGCGTCGTTGCCCCATTATCAAAATAAATAAAATCATTTTTTAATATAGGAAAATCTTCTCGATTCATCTTTTTTCCTCCTTCCTATTCATTTAAATGTTCTAAGCAAAATTTCTCTACATAAGAATTATTCTCTACATCTCCTAGAAAAAAAGCTTTTTTTAATAACAAAATGGCATCTTTCCTATTAATTCCTAAAGTAGCTAAGAAAAATAATGTTTCCTCTTTAAAAGAACCAATGTAAGCACTATGATTTGCTTCTACTGAATTAAAATCAATTAATAATTTAGGCTTAATTAACGATTCTGCTAAATCAGCTACATTCATTATCTTGGCGTTTTGTATCACTCTACAATCGCTAATATTTTTTAAAACCTTTGTTTCCAAATCAAATAGTAATAACTCATTACTTTCATTTAATCCATGCAGCGATACTTTACTAAAAGAGTTTTTTTCTAAATGATTAACATGAATTGTTATTTCACAACGTTTTCGACTAATGATGTGGAAAAGTAAATCTAACTTTGCCATTTCTTGTAAGTTAATCACCAAATTAGCACTAGAATTTATGCTATAGTATGATAAATTCAAAAAAGAATTTTTAGAGATTTCTATCGTTAAATAATGATTTATTTCTTCTTCACAAAGAATGATATGTACATTTAGTGAAGGCTTTATTACAATTTTTAGTTTTTTTTCTATTTTTTCTAATTGATAAATTCCACTATTTTCTATGGTTAAAACACTATTTTCTCTATCCGTTAGTGATATGCTTTTCCCATTTAATACTATTTTATTCAACATGAGAAATATCACCTACATCATTTATACTATGATAACCATTTTTTTCAATTTCATATGCTAAGTCTAATGTTCCAGTCTTTACAATACTACCATTCATCATCATATGAACATAATCTGGTTTTAAATAAGATAAAATCTTAGGATAATGGGTAATAATAATAATCGAAACATCCTTTTTTTCATGATAATAATCTAAAATATTTTGGCACGCTAACTTTAGACTATCCACATCTAATCCTGAATCTAGTTCATCTAAAATAATACATTTTGGTTTCAATAATTTTAACTGAACAATCTCATTTTTCTTTCTCTCTCCGCCTGAAAAACCTAAATTAATAGAGCGATTCATCATATTGGTATCTAAATTCAAATCAGTAAAGGCTTTTTTTATATCTTTCATAAATTCTAATAAATTAGGATGTTCTCCTCTAGAAGATAATGCGGTTTTAATTAATTCACTGTTTTTTACCCCTTCAATGCTAATGGGCGATTGCATTGCTAAAAATATGCCTTTTCTAGCACGTTCATCAGTAGTTAGGGATAAAATAGACTTTTCATCTACTAAAATATCTCCCTTAGTTAAGCTATATTTCTCGTTTCCTAAAATCACATTAGATAAGGTACTTTTTCCTGTTCCATTAGGTCCCATAATCGCATGAATTTCTCCACTGTTAACAGTAAGAGAAAAATCTTTTAAAATTTCTTTATCTTTTACCCTGGCGCTAACACCACGTAATTCTAATTTCATTTTTATCACCCATTTCTATATCTAGTAAACACGACTTTTTATTAAAAATTTGTCTATTTTTGTAGAAATTCCATTTATTTTAACAAAATCTTCTTTCTTTGTAAACTAAAGTTCTCGTTTTTCCTACTTATTTTATCATTTTCCATTTCATTTGGCAATTCATTCCAAAGAAAAAAACAAGGAAAATGAACTGAACCCCAAAAATTGGACAGTTTATAAATAGTTTCTAATTAAAGGATT
>CAOKBR010000039.1 GCA_948466735.1 uncultured Mycoplasmatota bacterium
AATCCTTTAATTAGAAACTATTTATAAACTGTCCAATTTTTGGGGTTCAGTTCATCAATACTTGTTTCGCTAAGTTTTTCGCTTAAGGCAATTCCATCGCCAATTCGATAAATTGTTGTACGATAATTCTTTAATTCGTTTAAAAATTGATGATAATTTTGGATTTTTTGCACCATTTTTCTTACGTTTTTACTTTCGTTTGCCAAATCTTCTTTCTCTACTAACCCATGAAAATACATATTATCAGTAATAATATACCCATGCTCATTTAATAAAGGGGAAAATTTTTGAAAAAAGCGAATATTTTGTGCTTTGGCTGCATCAATAAAAATCAAATCAAAATTTCCCTTTACTTCTATATCAAAAGCATCACCATAAATCAAGTGAATTTGTTCTTCTTTTTTGGCTACTTTAACGTTTTCTATTGCCTTTTGATAACGAATTTCATCTCGTTCAATTGAAACGATTTGAAGACTATCTTTCACCTTAGCCATACAAATTGCTGAATACCCAATGGCTGTTCCTATTTCTAAGATATTTTTGATATTATTTTTTTTAATAAATTGTTGTAAAAACGAAATTCCATCTTCACTCATAATGGGAACTTTATTTTCTACTGCGTATTTTTTCATCTTATCAATAAGTTCATCCATTATTGTTTCCTCCTAAAAACCTTGGTTGGTATTTTGTAATTCATTTTTTTTATTATAAAAATCATTTTCATTATCGAAAAAGAATGTTTCCTTGGTATTGATATTAGAGATAAAGTATAAAAAGTTACCTTTTTCTGGATAAAAAGCTGCTTTTAGTGAACCTGTTGATATTGTACAAATTGGTCCAACGGGAAGTTTTCCGTTCATTGACCCATCTGTAAGTCTTGTATTATATGGACTTTTCATGTTAAATTGTTCAATTGTTAAAGCCTCATAAGTATCTAACTTATTGGCATAACGTGTGGTAACATCGCTTCCTAAACTCATTCCTTTATCAATACGATTATAAAAAACATTAGCCATTTTTGTTCTATCATCGTCGTTTAATCCTTCTTTTTCTAACATCGATGCTAACGATAAATAATCATGAATATCTAATTTATCATAAGAAAATTCACGATATGGTTCTAAGTTTTTGCTCATTTGTTCTAACATTTTATCAAAAATATATTCAACAGTAACATCTTTATCTTGTAAAATATAAGTATCAGGAAACAAATATCCTTCTAATTTGTAGTATAGTTCATCATTATCTATTCGATTTGTAATAAACCAATATTTTTCTTTTAGCTTACTTAAATAAGTAGAATCATTCGCCTTTGCTATTACATCATCGTAAGTGTTATTTGTATTATCTGCAATTAATCTAGCAATTTCTCTCATGTTAATTCCTTCTTTAAATGTAATAGAAATAGCATCAGGATTATAGGCGTTTCCCTTTTCTAAAATCGCTAAAATTTCATTCAATGTCATGCTATTACTCAATTGATATGTTGTTGCTTTTAAGTTATCTTTTCCAGTAAGTTTAGCATAATAATAGAAAAATTGATGGGAATGAATTAATCCATTTTCTTCTAGAATACTACCAATTTGTTTTACACTTGCTCCCTGCGGAATCACAATTTCCTTTTGCTGTTTACTATTTCCCACTGGCATTAATTGTCTTTGTATATAAACACCCAAAAAAATCAACATACTAGCAGTAACAACTAATATGATTAAGATTACCCTTTTTATTAATTTCATTATACGACTAGCAAAACACGAATAAATTATTCGGCGCTTTCTTCTCCTTCTACTGTTTGTAACTTTTCTTTAATTTCTTCTTGAATAGAAGATAAAATGGCATCAATAACTTTCCATTCTTCCTCTGTTTCAATTGGTTCTAAATGAGACATATCTTTAGGGTCATAACTAGATGCAAATACTTTAATATCTCCGTTTTCATCTTTACTCTCATCTGTATAGGCAACGTAACTTTTATTCGTTTCCTCACTTTCAAAGGTAAATAAAACTTGATAACTTACCTCATTTCCATTTTCATCTTTTACTTTGATAACATTTTGTTCTAATTCTTCCATTTTACTTTTCCTTTCTATCTAAAAAACTTTGTAAAATAATGGCTGCTGCCATACTATCTACTACTTTCTTACGCTTTTTTCTAGTTACATCATGCTCTAATAAAACTTGAGTGGCTAATTTTGTTGTCAAACGTTCATCTTCTAAATACACAGGAATTGCGTATTTTTCTTCTAATTTTTGTTTAAAAATTTCACTAAGTTGGGCTTTTTCTCCTACGCTATTATTTAATTGTTTGGGGTAGCCTAGGACAATAGCCGAAATCTGATATTCTTCTATCCATTTTCCTAATTGTTTTACTAATTCATCATATTGCTCATTGTGATGGATTACCATCTTTCCTGTTGCAATCGTACCAGAAGAATCGCTAAGAGCAACACCTAAGGTTCTACTTCCTAAATCAAGACCTAAGTATCGCATCATTCTTGCTCCATAAAGTATTTCAGTAAGGTTTCTAAAATTTTACTACGTTCTAAGCTTTTCATTTTGCTTCTTGCTTCACGGTGACTTGAAATATACCCAGGATCTCCACTCATTAAATATCCTACGATTTGATTCACAGGATTATACCCTCGTTCATTTAAGGCCACCTTTACTTCATTTAACACATCACGAACTTGTGCTTCATCAAATTCTTCTAAATCATAAAATTGAGTGTCCATTTTTCCACCCCACATCCATACTTATATGATTATTTTAGCATTGTTTAATCGTTTTCGCAAGGTGTAATTTAGCATTTAGATATGGTGAAATCATCAATTTTCTAACGGGCTTGAATTACTCCCATATAAAATAGAAACACACAAAAAATAATAGAAATAATGATTCCGTTAATTTTTTCTTGTTTATTTTCTTTATACTTTAAACCAAGAGCCATAGTAATAAATAAACCACCAATTAGACCACCGATATGAGCATAATTATCAATTCCTGAATCGAGAAAACCAATCATTAAATTTAATAAAATTAAAGGAATAATTTGACTTTTTAATACATTACCTAAATACACACGATAATGATATCCAAAATAAAGTAAGCATCCCATTAAACCAAAAATTGCACCTGATGCACCAACGCTACCAATATTTCCATTCAAAGTAATAGAAAGTAGGCTTGATGTTAAAATAGTAAAAATATAAATCATTAAATATTTTCCTTTTCCCATAAAGCTTTCCACTTGTGAGCCAATGATATATAACGCATAAGTATTAAAAAACAAATGCCACAAATTTGCATGAAGAAAAGCTCCTGTAAACAAGCGATAATATTCATGTAAAATACGAATACTAGGTCCATGTACACAAAAAATATCTAAAGCTTCATCAAAAATACCAAAAAGTTTTGTTCCAAAGAAAATAAGAACATTAATAATTATTAAAGCATACGTAATTACTGGCTTTCTTTTTTTAAAGACATCTTCCACAGCCACCGCATCCTTTCTATTTTTTTGGTTAATATCACTTGTGATTTTTAAAAATAATTGTACCCCTTCTTCTGAAAATTCTAACTTTTTTAATAAATCAGGAAAAATATTTACTAACTTTTCATCCTGAGTCAATTCTTCTTTCGTCGATGCCTTTACGCAATCAATATTAGGAAGGGAAACTAAATTTACTTGTTCACGAAGATTAGTATATAAATTTAATACATTCATTCGAAACGAAAAAGTTTTAGATTTTATTTTTTTCATAATTTTTTTCGTTTTAAACAAATCAAAATTTAGTTGTTCTTCATTATGAATATAATTAGATACAATGCGAACAATTTTATAATCTTGTTCTAAATTTTCTAACCAAATTTCGTTTTCTACTCCTTGTAAAATAATCGGATTATAGTTTTGTTCTGTAATAAAATAATGAAGTAGCTTCATTACCATGGCTTCACTTTGATCTTTTGCTTGCTCCATTTTATCTCAACCTTTCTTTGAACAAAATTCATACAACTTCTTGCATTATAACATAAATTCATAAAAATTGTATAGTATTCTATCGTGATTTGCCTTTTTTTCTTTCTATCTTTGTTTAAATTTAGCATTTTTTTCATATACTAAATTGAGGTGTTACGATGATTAAAAAAATATTTCTATATCTTCTTCTTTTACTTCCTTGGTTTATATCAAGTATTTTTGCCTTTGATACATCATATTATCAAGAAATTGTACTTCCCTTTTTTGCTCCAAATAAAATCATTTTCCCTATCGTATGGACGATAATTTATCTGATGATTGCCTTTAGTGAATGGATTATTGTCAACGAATATAGCATTAAAAACATTTCTAAATCTTATAAAATTAGACTTATCATTAACTATTTATTTAATCAATCATTTCCCCTATTTTTCTTCACACTAAAAAGCCCCTTTTTAGGATTTGTATCTAGCATTGGTACTTTTATTAGTAGCCTTTATCTATATGAAGAAAGTACTAATTTAAACAAAAAAAGTTCCAAATACTTAAATTTGTATATTTTATGGAATCTTTTTGCTACAGTACTTTCACTAGCGATATTTATATTAAATAGTTAAGATTATTTTTTAAGTGTTAATTCTTGAACTAGATGAAGAAATTCTACTGGAGGGTCTACTTTTTTTTCAATGAGTTGTTTGGTAATCGGATGAACAAATTTAATTTTAGTAGAATGTAACATTTGTCCAAAGGATGTTACTTTTTTACTATTTCCGTAAAGTGGATCATTATAAAGAGGATAACCAATGTATGCAAAATGAACACGAATTTGATGGGTTCTGCCTGTTTCTAGACGACACTCTACTAGTGTTGCTTGATTTAGTCGTTTAATTACTTTAAAATGCGTCACAGCATTTTTACTATTTTCCTTAGTTACCGCCATTTTTTGTCGATTCTTAGGATCTCTTCCAATTGGAGCATCAATGGTTCCTGTATCATGAGAAATTACTCCATGACAAATAGCTAAATAAGTTCGCTCAACTTCCTTTTTTTTCATCATTTCAACTAGAAGTTCATGTGTTTTATCATCTTTTGCTACTACCATTAAACCAGATGTATCTTTATCGATTCGATGGACAATTCCAGGTCGAATGGTTTTTTTACTATTTAGGGGAAAATGATACAATAAAGCGTTCACTAAAGTATGCTCAAAATGCCCAGCTGCAGGATGCACCACTAGTCCGCTTGGTTTATTAACAATTAACAAATACTCATCTTCATAGACAATGTCTAAAGGAATATCTTCAGCAATTAAGTCAATGGGCTTTTCTAATTCTTTATTAATACTCAACTCATCCCCTACTACAGTAAGGTCACTTGCCTTTACTTTTTTTTCGTTGATGAGAATTTTTCCCTCTTTAATCAAAGATTGTACCTTACTTCGACTAATGCCTAAAGCTACCGCTAGATACGAATCCATTCGAACATTATCTTTGTCGATTTTTAAATTCATACACTTCTCCTCCAATCACATCTATACCAAATAAAATTACACCAACGACAATGGCAATATCTGCAAAATTAAATACAGGAAAAGAATAACTTCCAAATTGAAAAGATAAATAATCAATCACGTATTGATAAATCATTCGATCAAATAAATTTCCTAAAATTCCACCTAAAAGTAACCCATACGCAACAATGGATATTTTACTAAATTTCTTTTCTTTTAATAAATAGCAATTTAATAAAACCACGACGATTGCACTAATTAGTGTTAATAATAAAGTACTACTTCCTAAAATGCTAAATGCTCCTCCAGTATTTCTAAGGTAATAAATAGAAAAAAAATGGGGAATCAATTCTATTGTTTGATGTAGTGCCATATTATTGATAACTATTGCTTTAATGATTTGATCAAGTAATAAAATAATTAAACAAATAACATAGATTGTGTCTTTCTTTTTCATTGAATCACCATTTCTTTTGAGTAATATTTCTTTATGAGAAAAAAGACTCTTCTTTTTACCAAGTCTTCTTAACGATAATTTTCTGCTTTAACTTCCATAAAACTTCTTGGATGCTTACAAACTGGACAAACATCAAGGGCATCTTTTCCAATGTAAACATGTCCACAGTTACGACATATCCACATTTTATCTCCATCTTTATGGAATACTTTATCATCTTTAATATTATTTAATAAGGTTAAATATCTCTCTTCATGCTCTTTTTCAATCTTTGCTACTTCTTCAAATAAGTAAGCGATACGAGTGAACCCCTCTTCTTTTGCTGTTTTGGCAAATTCTTTATACATTTCTGTCCATTCGTAATTTTCTCCATTCGCTGCATCTGATAAATTGTCCATTGTTGATGGAACTTCTCCACCGTGAAGTTCTTTAAACCATAACTTAGCGTGTTCTTTTTCATTATTTGCTGTTTCTTCAAAAATAGCAGCAATTTGCTCATATCCGTCTTTTTTTGCTTTTGATGCATAGTAAGTATATTTATTTCTTGCCTGACTTTCTCCAGCAAATGCTTTCATTAAATTTTCTTCTGTTTTTGAACCTTTTAGTTCCATGTTTATCCCTTCTTTCTTAATGATCAAATTCTAAAAAATATTCTCAATCTGTGCTTTTGTTAGAAACATCACATTAACTGATTAACGGTTTTAGCATAACACATTTTTTTTATTTCTTCAATCATAAATTAAAAGAATTTAAAACAAAATTGCTACTCATTTAAAAACAGCTAGTACTAATCCAGCTGTTCTAAAAATTTCATTTGCTCTTCTAAAATTTCTCGCATTTTCTTCTTATAGCTATCTAGGTTTTTTTCTAAAATAGTATATTCTAAATTGGCATCTTTAGATTGTACTAGGGCATCATTAATAATAATGTCCGCATTTTGTATTGCTTGTGTTACAATCACATCAGCAAGATGACGAATTTCTTTTTTTTGTTTTTCTTTGTAAGCATCAATTTTTTCTATAGAAGACTCTAAATTTTTTTGAATTTCTCTATACATTTCTAATTGTTCATTTTGCCTATTGATAATTTCTTGTTGATATTCAATCTGCTTCCTAGCTGATACTAAACTTTTTTCCATCTTTTGATATAATTTATCCACACGAATATCCCCCTTTATACTTTTTACCAATTAAATTCTTCCTCTTCTTTTGGTGTATCTTCATGTGTTGGTTTATTTTCATCGCTAATTTTACCTTCAACATTAACATTATTGGGTGTACATAGGAAAATACCTCCACCTAATTTTTGTAAATTTCCATCAATCGCGTAAAGCGTTCCCGATAAAAAATCGACAATTCTTTTTGCTTGATCTGGTGTTACTCGTTTTAAATTGACTACTACTGCATTTCTTGCTTTTAAATAATCAGCAATTTGTTGAGATTCTGAATACGCTCTAGGTTCTAATAACATCATTTTGTTTCCGACGGCGCCATTTTCTTCTCTAAATTCTTCCCTACTGATCGTATAGTACTCTTCTTCTACTGTACCATCTTCTTCCTCACTAACATATTCTTCTTCTGGGACTCCCCCAAAAATTCCTTTAATTTTATTAAATGCCATAACTTTTTCCTCCAATACTACTTATTCTTTAATTTTAACATAATTCTTTTATTTGTCAAAGACTAATTCTGTCGTTTTTTTATCAAATTTTAGATTTTTTTTCGCATAGTCTTTTATCTTTTTTTGAAAATTTTATAAGGAAAATCGTAATTTTATTAGAGAAAAACGGACATTTTTATAAAATTTTGTTATACTAATAAATAAGGAAGGATGTTATCAAGGGAAAATAAAATAGCTAAGAAGCAAGAAATAGAAAATAAAGTTAGTGATGAAGGAAAAATTATTGCTACAAATAGTAAAAAAGAGCCATTAAGTCAAGGTGAAAAATTTACAGCAAAATATAGTGATGTGCATCAATTTCTAGCAAGTAAAAGAAAGGAGGAAATTCCTTTTGTTCCTGATGATAGTTATTTAGTTAAAGCTTGTGAAGAAGGAAACGCAAGTTATTATGTTATTTATAATGAAAGCGGTGAAGCTCTAACACATTTTTACTATTACCACGCAAAAGATAAACATGACTCCCCTCGTGCTGAACTTTGTCTATATCGAGGATTAAATACGAAAACAGAAAAAATTATGAAGGTTTTACTTGATAAGACCCCAATGATGAATGGAATTTTAGAAATTTTAAAAAAAGAGCAATTTACTTCTATTTATATTGAAGTGACAAATCAAAAAGATGTGATTTCTTTTTATACAAAATACGGTTTTTTAATTGATAAAGAGTGGAAAAAAACAAAAGAGTTACCTGCTCGTGTATCGATGATAAAAATGATCTAGGAGATAAAAAATGAGAATTGATAAGCATAATTATTATTTGGATGTGGCTGAAACGGTGTTAAAACGAGGTACTTGCTTAAGAAGAAATTTTGGTGCCATAATTGTTAAAAATGATGAGATTATTTCAACAGGATACACTGGTGCTCCAAGGGGAAGAGCAAATTGTTGCGACTTACATTATTGTGAGAGGGAAAAACGAAATATTCCACGTGGAGAACGTTATGAGTTGTGCCGAAGTGTCCATGCTGAACAAAATGCGATTATTTCTGCTAAGCGATGCGATATGATCGACTCTACTTTGTATCTTGTTGGAAAAAATTATGAAGATGAGACGTATGTTTCTATGGCTAACCCTTGTACATTATGTAAGCGAATGATTTTAAATGCTGGGATAAAGACGATTATTATTCGTGATAATGAGGAAAGTTATCGTATTATTGATGTTTCGACTTATATAGAACAAGATGATAGTCTTGAAATAACTTCTGGGTATTAACAGTTTAAAATCAAATTTAATTCGACAAGTTCATCTAGAGAAAAGTTTTTTGATGTAACAATATGGTATATTAACAAAAAAGAGGGATAATTATGGAATTATTAAAGGTATGGATTACCAAAAAAGGAGAAAAAGCTATTCATGATGGACATCCTTGGATATACTTGGATGAAATAGTAAAATGCGATGATCATATAGAAAATGGAAGCATTGTTGATGTTTTTTCTAGTAAAAATAAATATTTAGGAAGTGGCTTTTTTAGTGAACACTCTAAAATACGAATTCGTATTTTATCAAGAAATAGAAACGATTTGTTTGATGAAGCTTTTTTTAGAAGAAGATTAACTTATGCTATATCTTATCGAAGACAAGTTATGGGGGATGATTTTGATTGTTGTCGCTTAGTTTTTGGAGAAGCTGATGGACTTCCAGGGTTAACAGTAGATTTGTTTCACGATATTTTAGTAACACAGGTATTATCTTTTGGAATGGAACAGTTAAAAGAAATGATTTACCGTTTGCTATTGGAGATATTAAGTGAGTTTTTAGAAATTAATGGAATTTATGAGCGAAATGATGTGAATATTAGAAAGCTAGAGGGTCTTGAAGAAGTTAAAGGTTGGTATAAAAAAGCTGATTCTACGGTAACTAAAATTATAGAAAATGGAATTTACTACTGGGTAGATGTGGAAAATGGACAAAAAACGGGATTTTTTCTTGATCAGAAGTATAACCGAAAAGCAGTAAGTGAAATTGCTAAGAATTTAAAGGTACTTGATTGTTGTACACACACAGGAAGTTTTGCTTTAAATGCAATAAAAGGTGGAGCAAGTCAAGTTACCGCGGTAGATATTTCTAAAACGGCACTAGAGCAAGCAAAAGAAAATGCGAAGATAAACGGATTTTTAGAGAAACTAGAGTTTGTGGAAGCTGATCTTTTTGACTATTTAAGGGAATTAGAGAAAAATCATCAAAAGGAATTTGATTTTATTATTTTAGACCCACCAGCGTTTACGAAATCAAGAAAAACGATTGAACATGCGATGAGGGGATATTTGGAAATTAATACTTTAGCAATGAAAGTGTTACCTCGAGGAGGATATTTAGCTACAGCATCTTGTTCTCATTTTGCCAATGTTGATCGTTTTGAAGAAATGTTAAAGAAAGCTGCACATTTAGCAAATCGTCAATTAAGGGAAATTGAAGTGAGAAAGCAAGCAAAGGATCACCCTATTTTATGGGGTGTGGAGGAAACTAAATATTTGAAGTTTTATTTATTTCAAGTAATTTAGTTTCCTTTTTTATTAGTAATCATACCTTTTTTGCATTTTTTGCATATTATATATTGATTAATAAATTTATGTTTGGTATAATTTAGTTGTTGATGGGGCTTTAGCCAAGTGGTAAGGCGTGGGACTGCAACTCCCTGATCACCAGTTCAAATCTGGTAGGCCCCTCCAAATGCGGATGTAGTTTAGTGGCTCGAATACGGCCTTGCCAAGGCTGTGACGGGGGTTCAATTCCCCTCATCCGCTCCATTTGAAAACAACTTACGAACTGTAACAAGTTCGTGAGTTTTTTATT
>CAOKBR010000040.1 GCA_948466735.1 uncultured Mycoplasmatota bacterium
ATTTATTTTTATGGACAAAGTCCCATTCCTTCTAGGTAAAAGTACATACATTACACTGGAGGATATAAAAATGAATAATTATAATGATGAAAAATTCGGATATTCTGATATGATGTCCATCAATAATTTAATGTTACCAGATGTATCTTTGATGTTTGACGAAAAAACACCTGCTATTCCTAGACCTAATGCTACTAATGAAGAAGCACAACTAGCATCTATTGCTACACCAACACAAGGATATGTTCAAGGAAATTTGTTCAATAACTTATATCAAGGATATAAAAACTATCGACCTTTCCCACTTCAAGCAAGAAACGAACAAGAAAGAATGTTTTTACAATATTCTGAATTAGCATTTGCAGCACATGAATTAAACTTATTTTTAGATAATTATCCGAATAATACTAAAGCAATTCGCTTATTTAACCAATATCGTGAAGCAAGTAATCAAGCACTTAATGCTTATGAAGAAAAATATGGCCCAATAACGATTACTAGCAATACCTTAAATCAAACACCATGGACTTGGGCAACACAAAATTTTCCATGGGATAAAGGAGGAATGTAATTATGTGGGCTTATCAAAAAAGATTACAATATCCAATTAATATCAAATCGAAAGATTTACGCTTAGCAAAATATTTAGTTACACAGTACGGTGGTTCTAATGGAGAATTAGCTGCTGCTCTACGTTATTTAAATCAACGATACACTATGCCAGATGAAAGAGGAAAAGCATTATTAACAGATATTGGTACAGAAGAACTTGCTCATGTGGAAATGATTTCTACTATGGTATATCAATTAATGAAAGATGCTACCATTGATGAAATTAAAGCAGCAGGAATGGATCCACATTATGCAGAACACGGATTAGCTTTATATCCAACGGATGCAAATGGTGTTCCTTTTACCGTAGCTTACTTTGCTACCACTGGTGATCCTTTAGCAGATTTATCTGAGAATATGGCAGCTGAACAAAAAGCAAGAGCAGTCTATGAAAACTTAATTGACTTAACTGATGATCCTGATGTTTTAGCCCCATTACTATGGCTTCGTCAACGAGAAATCGTTCATTACCAACGTTTCAATGAATTATTCCATTATTATAAAAACACATTAATACAACCACGTGATGAAAAATAAATATTTTTCCTGATACATAGTGCTTACTATGTATTTTTTGTATCAAAAAAAGACCATTACTGATCTTTATTCTACGGTAACAGATTTAGCTAAATTTCTTGGTTGATCAATATCGCACCCTTTAATTTTCGCTGTATGATAAGCTAATAATTGTAAAATGGGAACTATTAAAAGGCTTTGTACTAAAGGATTTACTTCTTTTACTGTTATTGCTAAATCAACACTATCATCACTACTTATCCAATCCTTTGTTGTAATTAAAATATTATATGCTCCTCTAGATTTTACTTCTTTCATGTTACTAAGAGTTTTATCTATTAAACGCTCATCTGTAATAATCGTTACCACAGGCATTCCTTGTTCAATTAAAGAGATAGTTCCATGTTTTAATTCTCCTGCTTGATATGCTTCACTATGAAGATAAGAAATTTCTTTTAATTTTAAGCTTCCTTCTAAACTAGTCGCATAATCAATTCCTCTTCCAAGGAAGAATACATCACTTGCTTTCGATAAAATTTGACTTGCTTCATAAGTAATTCCCTTTTTTAGTAATTCATCTAATATTTTAGGTAACTCTAAAATAGACATCTTTATCTTTTCTTGTTCTTCTTCACTTAATAAATCTTTAGCTAAAGCTGTATGATACACTAACATTGATAGTAAGGCTACTTGTAATAAATAAGCCTTAGTAGTGGCAACTGCAATTTCAACTCCAGCATACAAATAAAGGACTTTATCCACTTCTCTTGCAATGGTTGAGCCATAAACGTTAACTAACGCTAGGGTATCAATTCCTAGTTGTTTTACTAAACGTAAACAAGCAATAGTATCAGCGGTTTCTCCTGATTGGGAGATAAAAATCACTAATGTCTTATTAGAATAGAAGTTTTTTTGATAACGATATTCACTAGCAACATAAACATTTGTCTCAATATCAGCATATTCTTCCATCATATATTTTCCCACTAAGCCAGCATACATTGCACTGCCACAAGCTACAATATGAATTTTTTCATACTTTGATAAATCAGGAAGTTTCTCTAAAAAACTAGGTGTTCCAAAACCATATAAAGAATAAAGTTTTTCTAATAGGGTCGCTTCTTCCATAATTTCTTTTAACATAAAGTGTTCATAAGGGGCTTTTTTTGCTTCTTCAATTGAAACAGGTGATGTTAGCTTTTCACGATTAACGGGATTTAAGTTTTCATCAAATACTTGAATTTTCTCTTCGGATAAAATGGCAATATCTTTATTTTCTAGTAATATATATTGATTGGTATATTTTATAATAGCGGGAATATCAGATGCAATAAAGTTCATATTCGATGTTGTTCCTAAAATCAATGGACTATCTTTTCTTACGGCATACAAATGGTTAAAATCATCATCAAAGATAATCCCTAGGGCAAAAGATCCCTTTAACATACTGATTACTTGATGAAGAATGGTTAATTTATCATTTTCTTGTTTTAGATAAAAATCTAGTAGACCAGCGACAACTTCTGTATCCGTTTGGGATTGAAAGGTGTATCCTTCTTTAATAAGCATTTCTTTTAATTCTTGATAGTTTTCAATAATTCCATTATGAATTAAAGTAACGCGTCCTACTCTATGGGGATGAGAATTCTCATTACTTGGCTTTCCATGGGTTGCCCATCTCGTGTGTCCAATACCTAGTGTTGATAAGACGTTTAAATTTTTAGTTTTCTCTTCTAACGAAGAAATTTTTCCTTGTGCTTTTATCACTTTTATTTCGTTTTGTTCTAAGTAAGCAATTCCTGCTGAATCATAACCTCGATATTCTAGAGATTTTAACCCATTAATTAATAGGTCGATTACATTTTGTTTTTTTCCAATGTAGCCAATAATACCACACATAACATATCCTCCAGTTTCTTACTAATAGTATATCGTAATTATCCTATTTTGTGAATTATTGTATACATATTTTTACTCATTGTACTTTAATCGCTTTGAAATTCATTTTGATAAAATCATCTAAAACTATTGCATTATTTCATTTTTTTTGCTAAAATTAGTGATGTCTTATGCATTATGTGTATAGGAATTACGGCGAATATGGTGAAGTGGTTAACACACCAGTTTGTGGCACTGGCATGCGTGGGTTCGATCCCCACTATTCGCCCCATATTGAATTACGCGAACTTTTATAGTTCGCTTTTTCGTTTATATAGGGTAAGAAAAAATTGCTTTACTGTGATTTTATTCAAAAGAAATTGTCAAAAAATACCGATTGTATGTTAAAATACTGTCAAATTTAATATTAGTAATTTAACTGCCTGTTTGGTTCTTTTTATCTTTAAGTCCTAATAAAATGAATGATAAAGGATGGTTGTAATGAAAAAGATTTATACAATAAATAATGTTTCACAAATTGCTCGTGATGTAAAAATTGCTGTAGCAAGTGATTTTTATTTTCAAAGTGAAAAAGATTTTAAACGTTTATGTGTTTTATTCGGAAAACTTTTTAGAGAAAGACCTGATTATATCGTACTTTTAGGAAATTTAGTGAGTAATGCAAACATTGGTAGTAAAGAGTTAAATATTTTAGAAAAATATTTTTTTGAACTATCAAAAATTGCTAAAGTTTACTCGATTTTAGATAATCATGATGTGATTAGTTATATCGACGGATATGATGAGCCTTTTATTAACCAAGAGTTAATTGAAGCATTACAAAAAAGAATTACTTTAATTGGTAATAAAATCGCTACTTTGAATGAGGGAATTACTTTATTTGGCAATCTTATTGATTTAGAAAATAGAAAAAAATTAACGCACGATACATTTAATATTTTACTAGAAAATACAACAGACTGTAGAATTTATCAAACATTAGCTAGTAGTCACCAATTAGACTTACTTGATTTAGTGCTTTATAGCAAAGAAAATCATGAACCTTTTGTTTATTTAGATACGATAAATCTTACCGATAAAAGAGTTTCTATTTCCTCTCATAAAAAAATCACTCAAAGAAATCTTACTTGGATGAATAGGTTTACTTCTGTTCCTGAAGAATTTGTTATTTTGCAAAAGAAAAAATCTAGATAGTCTAGATTATCTCCTCTTCTTGCTGTTTTGCTAATTCATCTTCTAATTGAATCACTTCTTCAAATTCCTTTAAAAAACGAGGAATTTCTTTTTGGATGACATCAGGATAGACGTTTTTAGTATTCACTATTGCTTTATACACATCATAAATATTAACTTCTTTTCGATTATCAAACACCGCATAAGAAAAAGCTTGTTGTAACATCGTTAAGGCAATATCAGGATACCTTGATCCTATTTCATAAATTCTTCGGTATTCACTGGTAAGATCTACAATAAAGGCCATGATTTTTTCTTGAATAAATTTAGTATATTTTAACTTGGCACCAGTTTTATGTTCAATCTTTGGAAATGTTCCCATCATAATTTGAATGGTCTCATCTCTAGTCGGCTCTAGCACATCAATTCGTTGGAATCTTCTAACAAAAGCCTTATCTCTTAAAATATAACGTTCATACTCATCATTTGTCGTGGCTCCTACAACTTTAATGTCCCCTCGGTCAAGTCCAGGTTTAAACATATTAGCAAAATCTAAGGCTTCTCCCTTACTTCCCATTAACGTATGGGTCTCATCAATAAATAAAATTAACTTTTCCCTTGTTTTTAATTCATCTAATAATAGTTGAATTTTAGATTCTCCCGTAGTAGAGTCAAAACCCAATAAAGCAGAAGTATTCACTTTGATAATTTGATACTCTAATAAAGCACTTGGAACATCACCTTTTTGAACGCGGTAAGCTAATCCTTCTACAATAGCTGTTTTTCCAATTCCTGGTTTTCCTGTTAAAATTGCTGATTTTTCAGGAGTAAGAAGTACCAAAATCAATTGTTTAATTTCTTCCTCTCTTCCAATAGCGGGATTAGTAACATACTCCTTTTGAGTAAAATTTTCTCCGTAATTATCTAAAATACTTATATGTCCTTTGGTATTTAGAACTTCTATTTTCTCATCCATTATCCTTCACCTACTCTAAATTATATCACATATTAAAGAATTTCTAGCCCTATTCGTTAGTAGAATTACATTTTTTTAAATCAGTTAACACTAAGTTTGAAATATTTAACTTATCTAATTTTTCTTTTTCTCCAAAAACTTTAATTCCATTTAATAAAATTCCTACTCGCTCTACTTTTTCCACTTCCTCAAATAATCCTAGTTTTTTCAATTTATGACTATAGGCTTCCTCTAATTTACTTATTGAATAATATAAAAATCTTGATAATTGGCGTTTAGCACTTTCATCTAATCCTAAAATCTCATTTTTTGGATACACTTCAAATATCTTAACATCAGAAAAATAGATTAAGTCTTTGCTAGTGAATGAACTTTTAGAAACATCAAGACACCAAATTTGATTTCCTTGTTGCTGATTCATGGCAAATACTTCTTCTGTCTGTTCCACTTTTATGGAATAAAACAAAAGAAGAAGAAAGAAAAAAAGAAACATCCACTTTTTCATGATAACACCTCATCAAGTAGTATGGCTGTTTCGTCCTTTTTTAAACGCTTTTTGAAAAAAATTGTCGTTTTTTATTGACGTGTAATTACTCGGGGTAATCTTGAACCTAAGCGAGATAATAATTCATTAGTAATCGTAGTAGCTTGATTAGATACATATTCACAAGAAATTAGTTTTTCTTTTCCAATTATAGTAACTACGTCACCTTGTTTAATCTCTTCAATATTTGATACATCAATCATCATTTGATCCATACAAATTCTACCGATAACTCTTGCAAAATGAGTTCCTACTTTTACGTAAACTTCCCTACCTGATAAATTTCTTGGAATACCATCTGCGTATCCTATGGTAATAGTAGCAATTTTCATCGGATTTTTTGAAACATAAGTTCTACCATAACTTACTGAAGTATTTTGATCGATGTATTTTACACTGGCAACTCTTGCTTTTATGGATAATACAGGTTCTAAATCTAAGTGGATTAATGGTTCCATATCAATAGTACTATGTACACCATACATAATGATACCAATTCTAGCAAAGTCTTTATGAAGTGATGCATAATTTAATAGACCATAACTACTTTGTAAATGCACTCTTCCTATTAAGTATCCTTCTTGTTTTAAGGTTGACACCACTTGTTCAAAGTCGTTAATTTGTTTCTTAGAAAATTGAATATCTTCTTCTACTAAACTATCAGCACTAGCAAAATGAGAAAAAATTCCTACCACTTCTAGATTTTTTATCGAATACATTTCTTTAATTTTATCAATGTTTTCTCGTGTTTCTCCTAAACGATTCATCCCTGTATTTATTTTAATTTCTGCTTTTACTTTTTTACTTAAGGATAAAAGTTCTATTTCCTTAGCATAATGATAATCCACAATAGTTTGAATTAAATCATATTCAATAACTAAAGGTAAATCTTCAATTCTAGTATATCCCAAAATTAAAATATTACCTAAATTTCCACTTTTTCTTAGTTCAATTCCTTCTTCTAAGGTAGCTACTGCATAGTTATTGATACCCATTTCCTCTAGTTTTTTAGAAATTTCTATCATTCCATGTCCATAAGCATTAGCTTTTACTACTGCCATAATTTTATCTTTAGCAATGATTTTAGTTAACTCTAATATATTATGTTCTAAAGCTTTTAAGTCTAATTCGATCCATGCTCTAGAACTCTTAAGCAACTCTTCTTTTTCTAAGTTCACGTGATACCACCTCTTTAACTTTTTCAAAAATGATACAAAAGATAATTGTACAAACCAACACCATAATATAGTGAATCCATCTTTGTTCAATAAATATATTTTCTAAATGAATAATTTTAGCACCTAATCGTACTAAGACAATAAAGAATGGATGCATAATGTATATCATTGTAGCTAGAGTCCGTACTTTCACATTTACCCCTATAGTTGTACTTAGAATAAAATTAAATAGAAAATACATTAACGGAATTAGACAAATGTACATACTATCGTGTCGTTGTAAATCATAGTGATGTAATATAAAACCCTCAATGCTCATTAAGATTAAGAAAAAACCAGCAAAAATCAAGTTTTTATTAGAAGTCAAATTTTCTTTCTTAGACTTTAATTGACACCCAATAGATAAAAATACTGGCGTATAAAATAGACCATTTCTTGTATAGTTAAATAAAGAAAATATTTTTTCGTATATACTTTTTAATAAAGGTACTTGAGTAGTTAATCCATAATAACTATCACCTAGTAAACCAATAAGAAATAAGAAACAGATAATACTAAGGGCTAATTTTTTATTTAAATGTTTTAATAGAAAATAACTTGCCCATAACCCCATAATCAATGCTGGGAAATACCATAAATGATAATAGGTTCCATCAATAAAAATCATTTTTAAAATAGCTAGTATTCCTAGACCTTTAAAGCTTTCTTGATAAATATTTAAAGGAAAGTAAATAAACATACATAATAAATAGATAAGGAAAATCTTCTTGGTATAACGAACTAGATGATTTCTATCTTCTAGAGCTTTTGATAAAGTAAAGTATCCAGTTATCATTAAAAATAGGGGTACAGCTACTCTTGCTAAGACTCTAGTAAACCAAAAATCAAATAAAAGACTAAAGTTAGTAAAAGGAGAAATATGAATAGAAACAACTAAGATGGCAGCTAGTAAGCGATAAGTATCCATTTTTTTTAAACTTCGAAACATCTTATTTCTCCAGTTCAATCCATTTTTCAATGACTTCAGGGAAAGAATATCCTATTTCTTTTAACATACTTGGATATCTACTATGTGAAGTACATCCTGGAATAGTGTTTACTTCATTAAAGACAATCTCTTTATTTTTGGTATAAAACATATCTACACGTGCAAAATCTTTACATCCTAAGATTTGATAAATTTCTAAGGCTACTTTTTTTATTCTTTCGCGTTCTTTTTGATCTAATCGAGCTGGTAAGTGAATTTTGCTTGTCTTCAAATTGTATTTTTCTACAAAGTCAAAGAATCCGTCTTGTAATTCAATCTCATCAACTTCTCCAATTAGTAAATCGATATTTCCTAAAACAGCACATCCAACTTCAAAACCATCAATTGCCTCTTCAATAATGATGTCTTTATCATATTGAAAAGCCATTTCAATAGCAGGAATTAATTGTTCTATTTTTTCAACTTTTGTAATACCAAAGGAACTTCCTGCTTTCACTGGTTTTACAAAGATGGGATAAGATAAATTAACAATTTTATCTTTAATTGTGTCTATTGAAATATGCTTGTGAAACAAATAAGAAATGGGCACTTTTATACCATGATTTTTTACTAATTCATGGGCTAAAAATTTATCCATGCATAAAGCTGATGAAGTCATTCCACATCCGATAATTTTAATATTGGCTAACTCAAACAAACCTTGTAGGCGTCCATCTTCTCCGTTTCTACCATGTAAAATAGGAAACGCTAAATCAATAGGAACAATTTTTCCCTCATCAATAATAATGAATCCATGATCACTTCGATTACTAGAAATGGTAATTTTCTTACAGTAGTTATCACTAAACCATTCATCTTTTTCAATTTTTTCAATAGGTCCATTATATAGATAGAAATCTCCCTCTTTTGTAATACCAATGGGGATAACATTATATTTTTCTTTATTTATCGCATTAATTACAGCAGTAGCTGATACTAGTGATACTTCATATTCACTAGAGCATCCTCCAAATAGACAGGCAATGGTTAATTTATTCATGTTAAATACTCTCCTTTATTATGGTACTTTCTTCTAATGGATAGGTAACTTCAACTTCTTCATCGTATAATTTTTGACGAGAAATTTCTTCGTTTGTTTCCTTGTTTTTCATGATTCGAACGACTTCAGTATGTTCATAAATTTTATCTTGTTTTTTGATATAGCAAAAGTTTTCATTGATGATTTCATACTTAAAATCAAATGGTTCGCTCGTTAATATTTTGCCGTACATATACTCATCATCAAAATCAATTACAATTTGAAAAGTAGAATCAGTGTCATTTTTTACCTTTAAATCTTTCCATCCACTATTAATGGTTGCATCAATTCCTTCTAACGCATCTTTATCAGGATTAGGAAGTGATTTTACTTTATGACCATGACGTTCAATTACCGTTAATGGACTCATTAAGAATAAATAGTAAAGCATATTACTTAAATGACATAATCCTCCCCCCTTTTGAGGAACGATTTTACCATTAATCAAGATTAAACCATCTTTAAATTTCTTTCCATGACGTCGTTCACATCTTCTACTTTTTTCTAACAGTTGAGCAAAGGAAAAAATTTCTCCTTTTTGAATTAGAAGATTTTTCATCGAATGACTGGCAATTTTTAAGTTATCGATTTTGTTTTTTTGGTAAATGATATCATATCCTGAATGCTCATTTAGCATTAGTGTTTTGGTATTACATACTTCATATGGTAATAACTCCCCTTGTTTTTTTGCATAATGATTATGATCAAAGTGTAAACCTAGTAAATAAAATTGGTTTCTTTGCCAAGCACGTAATGGGATGATAAAAGGAAATATTTCTGTAATTCTCTTTCTTGCCATAAATACCCTCCATTCTTTAAGCAATTCTATTGTAGCACTTAATTTTTCTATTGTAAATTAATTATCTTATAGAAAAAATAGAACTTTTTCATTCTACTTAGCAAAAAGATAAAACTTATTATTCGTTATTTTTCAAATATTTTTCTACTTCTTCTTTAGATAATCCTGTAATTTTAGCAATTGAATCAGTATCATATTGTGAACTCATATATTTTACTAGTTGTGTAATTCCTTGCTCACGTCCTTGTTGAAAACCTTCTCTTATCGCATCATGCTTCATTTGTTCTCTCCACGCTAATTCTTTATCATATGATTCTCCAAATGACTCATCATCTGTTA
>CAOKBR010000041.1 GCA_948466735.1 uncultured Mycoplasmatota bacterium
TCAAAAAAAGTCTGGTAAAAAATAAATATAAATTTTAATTATCATTAAAAGTATTAACAAGTGACCATATACTTAAGCTTATAATAATCCTATTTTTCCTTTATAAAATTAACTTTTAATATAAAAAAAACTTAAATTTCCCATTTTCCTCTTAGAAAAAATTGATAATCTAAGTCTTTTTCCTACTTTTTATTTATTATGAAATTGACGTCTACTGCGGTAGATGAAACCTTGTTTTTGATATAGGGCAATTAACTGATGATCTTCATCTTCCAATAATACGTACTCATCCTTTAGGGGAAGTTTAATTTCCCCACCGTTAGATACCCACTTGATGCGATTAGGGGCAACACGATATACTAAAAACATCTTTCTTAACACTTCGTCGATTATCATTCCATCATTCAAATTGATTTTATCTAATCTCTTCGCTTGTGCTAAAGTAAAATCACCTTGCCTTATTCTCCTTAACTCGACCATTGTACAAGGAATATTTAGCTTTTCCCCAATATCGCGAATTAAACTACGAATATAAGTTCCTTTACTTACTGTCGTCTGAAAAGAAAAAAAAGTTTCATCTTGTACATTTTTAAATTCGAGTAACTCAATTTTTTCAATAGACACTTCTCTTTTAGGTAGTTCTATTTGTTGATTACTCCTTGCATATTCATAAAGCCTTTTACCATTTTTTTGTACTGCTGAATACATAGGAACTTCTTGTAAATAAGTTCCTTGAAATGAAGATAAAACTTCTTTTAGTCGTTCTACATCAATAGAAAAATCTTTGACTTCTTCTATAACTTTTCCTGTAATATCTAAGGTATCTGTTGATTTTCCTAAAAGGACAGTTGCTATATACTCCTTATCATGATCAAGTAAAAATTCCAAACACTTAGTAGCACGATTACTAGCAATGACTAAAACACCTGTTGCTAAAGGATCCAAGGTTCCTGCATGACCTAGCTTTTTAATATTAAATTTCTTACTTAACAAATTGACTACATCACGCGAAGTACATCCTTTTTCCTTATCGATTACATAAATGGCATTCATTATTTTTCTTCATGAATTTTATCGATGATTCGCTCAATTTTTTGTCCATTTTCAATCGATTCATCAAAGTGAAATGATAATTCTGGCGTATGGCGAATATCGATACGATTACTAATTTTTCCGCGAATAAACGAACTAGCTCGATCAAGAGCTTTTTGTGTTTGTTCTTTTTTTTCTTTATTTAAAACCGTGTAATAGATTTTACAATAACTTAAATCACTACTAATATCACATCCAGTAATCGTGACAAAATGAATATCTTCATCCTTTATCTCCGTTGCTAAAATTTCGCTAATTTCTTTTACAAACACATGGTTTAATCGCTCAATTTTAATACTCATTATCGCTTCACCTCAACTGTTTCAAATACTTCGATAATATCTTTTTCCTTAAAGTCTTGGAACCCCTCAACAGTTAAGCCACCTTCCATATCTTTCTTTAATTCCTTCACTTGATCTTTTTCATGTTGTAGCGATTTTAACTTGCTAGTGTAAATCACTTTACCATCACGAATGATTCTAACATCACTATTTTGTTTGATCACTCCATTTAAAACGTGAATTCCAGCAATAATACCCACTTTCGAAAAACGGAACAATTGTCTAACCTCAACAGTACCTAAAATATTTTCTTGATACTCTGGCTCTAACATACCTTTTAAGGCATTTTCCATATCTTCAATTACTTTATAAATAATATCGTAGTAACGAATTTCAATTCCATATTCTTTTGCTAATTCCGTTGTTTTTAAATTGGCTCTAACGTTAAAACCGATAATTATTGCATGAGAGGCATTAGCTAAAACAACATCACTTTCAGTAATTGCTCCAGTACTACTACGAACCATTTTCACTTTAACGCCTTCAACATCAAGCTTTTCTAACGATTGACGAACTGCTTCTTGGCTACCATTAACATCAGCTTTTAAAATGACATTGACTTCTTTCATTCCTTGTTTCATTTGTGAAAACAAATCATCTAAACTAAGTCCACTTTGATTCATTGAACTTTGCTTTGCCCGTTCAGTTCTTGATAAAGCTATACTTTTGGCTTCTTTTTCCGTTTCAAAAGCCATGAACTTATCCCCTGCACTAGGTAGTTCGGATACTCCAGTAATTTCTACTGGCATACTTGGTAGGGCTTCGGTAATATCTATTCCTTGATCATTTTTTAGCGTTCTAATTTTTCCTGCGTTAATTCCTAATACAATAGGATCCCCCAAACGTAGTGTTCCATTTTGTACTAAAACGGTTGCTACACTTCCAATATGTTTATCTACTCTAGATTCTAACACTGTACCTGTAGCATAACGATTAGGATTTGCTTTTAATTCCTTCATATCAGCAACTAATAAAACATTTTCTAATAACTCGTTAATTCCATCTCCTGTTAAGGCAGAAATTTTACTAACGATAATATCTCCTCCCCAATCTTCTGGTGTTAAGCCATGTTCTACTAACTCTGTTAACACGCGATCAGGATTGGCATTTGGTTTATCCATTTTATTAATCGCTACAATAATCGGTACATTAGCAGCTTTCGCATGATCTATTGCTTCAATTGTCTGTGGCATTACTCCATCATCTGCTGCAACAATAATAATAACAATATCAGTAACACTAGCTCCACGGGCTCTCATCTCGGTAAAGGCTTCGTGACCTGGGGTATCAATAAAGGTGATTAATCGATCATTACAACGTACTTGATAAGCACCTATTGCTTGCGTAATTCCACCAGCTTCACCACTAGTAACGTTTGTTTTTCTAATTGCATCTAAAAGTGAGGTTTTTCCATGATCTACATGTCCCATTACTGTTACTACCGGAGGTCTAGCGATTAAATCTTCCTCTTTATCGACTACTTCAAAATTTTCGAAATTAGAAATATCAGCAGTCTCTTCTTTCTTTAATTCTTTTCCATAATCAACAACCAATAACTCAGCTAAATCATAAGTTAGTGGCTGATTGATATTAGCCATTACCCCTAATCCCATTAACTTTTTAATAAGTTCAACAGCATTTACTTCTAATATAGATGCTAAAGTAGATACACTCATCCCTTCTTGATAAAGCACAACTTGGTCATCTTTTTCTTGTTTATTACTCATCAATTTTTCTTTGTGCTTATACATTTCCTTACGGTCTTTTAAAAACTTGTTTTTAGCATCCGTTTTTAACTCAACTCTAGATTTTACTTTTTCTTTTTTCATTGGTGTATCCATATCAATATTTGCCTCTAGTGCCATTTGCTCTACACGATCAATTAACTCTTCTTCTTCACTAATTTCATCGTTTTCTATTTCACTAGTCGTATTTTGTAATTCATTATCAAGTAAAATAATATCTTCATCACTTAATACGGACTCCTCAGTGGTATATGAAATTTGTAGCTTATCACATAACGCCTTAATCTCTTCTATTGTTTTTTCTACATCAGTTGCATATTCTAATAAATTCATGCAATCTACCTCCTTTAATTTTTAATTATATTTTCTAATTGTTCATAAATTTCCTCACTAATATTGGTTCTTAATGCTTTGTTTAATGCTTTGGTTTTTTTCGCTTTTTCTACTGTTGCTAAATCCTTTTTAATGTATGCTCCTCTTCCATTAGCTTTTCCAACTAAATCTAAAAACACATTTCCTTCTTTATCTTTTACTATGCGAATCAACTCACCCTTAGGACATTGTTCTTTGGTTACTACACAAGAACGAAGAGGAATTTTTCTTTGTTTCATCAATACCTCCTAATCTCTAAAATAGATTCCATATTCACTTGCTTGTTCTATCGTTTTAATATCAATTTTATAATGAGTTAATCGACTAGCAAGTTTCGCATTTTGTCCTTTTTTTCCAATAGCCAAAGAGAAATTAGCTTGATCAGTAATCACTAAGGCCTCTTGTTTTTTAGGATCGGTTATCACTACTTTTAAATTTTTAGCAGGAGATAGTGCGTTTTCAATGAACACACTTGGGTCTTTATCGTATTTGATAATATCGATTTTCTCTCCATGAACTTCTTCCATGATTCTAGCAATTCGGCTTCCCTTTTCTCCAATGCAAGCACCTATTGGATCAACCTTCGGATGATTAGAATAAACTGCTACTTTACTTCTTGATCCTGCTTCACGAGCAACACTATAAAGTAGTAGTGTTCCATCAGATAACTCTGGTATTTCAAGTTCAAACAAACGTTTAATAAATCCATAATGTGTTCTACTTAATAATACCAATAAACTTTTGCCATTATTGTCAACTTTTGACACATACACTTTAATTTGTGAACCCATTTCAATTTTCTCACCAGGAATGATATCTTTCTTTGGTAAAATTCCATTTACTCTTCCAAGATCAATATAATAATTATCAGGATCTTCCAAAGCAACTGTTCCAATTAATAATTCATCTTGTTTATCTCCAAATTCTCCCATAATACTATCACGTTCTGCTTCACGCATTTTTTGAATGATTACTTGTTTTGCTGTACTTGCTGCAACTCGTCCAAAGTCTTCTGTCGTCACCTCTTCTTGAATGGTATCTCCTATTTGAATAGATGAATCTTTTAATCTAGCTTCCGATAAAGTAATTTCATTATCAGCTGGCATAATTAAATCGCCATCTTCATCGCATCGCTCGTCTTCTACAACAATCCAATAAGAATAAACATGAATTTCTCCTGTTTTCTTATCTATTACTGCCTTTCCATTAGATTTTCCTGTATGTTTTCGATAAGCTGATACTAGTGCTAGTTCCATCGAGCTAAAAACAACTTCCTCACTAACCCCTTTTTCTTTAATAATAAAATCAACTGCTTTTAAAAATTCTTTTCCATTAATCATTTAAATCACCTTTTTCCCTTGAATGAATATCTAATACATATTCTCCTTCTATTAGGTTTAATTCATCCATTATTGGATTAATTATCTCACTTGCTTTTGTAATCAACTCTAAATCAATCACACTTTGACTATCTAGTTCAACATTTAAATTTTTAACTGTCCCATCTTGCTCTAGATAAACATCACTAACACTTAAACCTAAACTACTAATTTTAGGATTAACTGCTAATTGTACTTTTTCTTTCACTTTTCTACCTCCATTCAAACATAAAGAGTGGGGTCATTTCCCACTCCTTTCTAGATGAATTATAACATACATTGAATTAATAACACAACATTTTTTTCTAATTTCTTTTATTTTTAATCAATTTTTAAAGTCCATACCAAACAACCAAATTTGATAACTTATTTAAAAATTTAGAAATAAGCCCTTGACAAGAATCAATAAATGCGAAAGAATTAAGTAGAAAAAGAATTTACAAAGGAGGTTTAAAAAATGGAATTTTTAAAAAAATATGGATATTATATTAAGGGTCTACTTGTTATTTTACTATTTTTCTTTTCTGATTTATTTAGTGAAATTCCTATTATTTTGTTTAATATTAAGGAAATCACTCCTACAATTAGTATCTATTTATCATTATTTTCTAATATTATGTTAGCAATCACTCTAATTATTATTTATTTTAAAGATTTAAAAAAGGAATGGCTTAAATTTAAAAGTAATGCCTTTAAGAATTTAGATATTGGTGTAAAATACTGGTTAGTGGGATTAATTGGTATGATGATTAGTAATGTTATTTTAGGTATTTTTGTTAGACAACAAGCAGCAAATGAAGAATTAGTACAGCAAATGCTAAAGGCTCTACCATGGGTGATGATTATTAATACAGGAGTTTTAGCTCCCATTATTGAAGAGATTTGTTTTAGGAAAACATTTTACGATGCTCTAAGGAAGAAGAATCGATGGGTATTTATCTTAAGTTCTGGCTTTTTCTTTGGTGCCCTACATGTTATCTTCTCTATTCGAACTCCCCTAGATTTACTTTTTATTATTCCTTATAGTTCTTTAGGTATTGCTTTTGCTTATATGTATGATAAAACCGAAAGTGTGTTCACGTCAATGAGTATGCACGCGATGCACAATACCCTTCTTAGTATTATTTCAGTATTAAGATTGATGATCTAACGCTAAATAATGCGTTTTTCTTTTGGATAGATAAAAAATATGTTAAACTATTGACGTGATGAAAAATGAAAAAAGTAATAATTTCTATCATAAAATTTTATCAACGTCTTCCTTTATCCTCGCATAAATTATGCCGATTTTACCCAACGTGTTCTTCTTATATGATAGATGCGATCAACAAATTTGGAACAGTAAAAGGACTATATTTAGGAATAAAAAGAATTTTACGTTGTAACCCTTTTGGCGGTAGCGGTTATGACCCAGTTCCTTTAAAATTTCATTTTTTTAAAAGAAAAGTTAAGTGAGGAGGGAATATGTTTCAGTTAAAATTAGCAGACAATTATCAAGAAATTATTGAAGATATTCCCTACTTTAAAACCAAGGAAGAGCTTCCAAAAGAAATCATTGCTTGGATAAAAAGTAAATCAAATCAATTTATGATTTACCAATATAAGGAAAAAAAGTACTACTGTGCTAAGTGTTTAAAGCCATTGGATAATGAATTTTTTTGTGCAAATTGTCAAATAAAACATGATGTATCTTTTCTAGATTTAGCAAAATATGATATAGATGGACTTGATACTTTTAAAGGACTTTACATAACAGATGAAATAAAGAATGCTTATTTTCGTTATTTTTCTTTTGATTGCTATTATTATTTTTTTGATGTAGTAGATAATCAAGTATTTTTATATTTATTAAAAGAAGAAGTCTACTATGATAATCCATCGATGATAAAGGTAGAAAAACATAGTGAAATAACAATTCAAAAGGTGTATTTTATTACCAAAGATGGACTAAGAGAATTAATCACGCAACAGTTTCATTCTTTTAACGAATGTGAATATAGTGTTGAATTAAAGTTCTTTGAGGATGACCTTTCTAAAGAAGAATATAAAAAATATAATAACTTAGAAAATATGCTTACCAATGGTAACGTTTCTTATTTTTATAAGGATAATCTAGAAAAGTTAAAAACAACCATTTATCGTTATAGTCATTTATGGAAATATGGTAATTACTTAAATCAACAAAATAATTTTATTTATTTAGCGCAACTTACGCTTTTTCCTGTTTTCTATGAAAGTTTTGAATATTTATTAAACTACAAGCTTTATCAACTAGCATTTAACTCAGCCAATTACTTTAAGAAAAAAGGAACGTTTAAGGAAATGTTTGGACTAGAAAAAATGTTTTTGCCCTTTATGCAAAAGTTAGATATTAGCTATTCCCTACTTAATGCTTTAGTGATATATCCTAAAGAAGATTTAAAAATGTTAATATTCATTGAACAAAATCCATACATTACTAGGAATTTAAAAGAAGAATTTCATTTAAATTTAGCTAAGGTGAAAAAGTATTTTGATACACATAATTACACTGTAGATGATTTAGATGAGTATAGAGATTACTTAGATATGGCCAAAAGATTAGAACTTGACTTAACTAGTTCAAGTGTAATTTTTCCTAAGGATTTGCACCAAGAACATAGCCGTTTGTATCGACAATTGGAACTAAAAGTAGACCCTGAAATAGAAAATAAAATTAAAAATGTAGCAAAACGTGCCATGGTCAATGCTTATGAAGATGATATTTATAAAATATTTCCTGCTCGCTCATTAGATGATTTATTAGATGAGAGCAATCAAATGTCTAATTGTGTTCGTTTATATATAGAAAAAATAGCAAATTTAGAATGTATAATTTATTTTTTAAGGAAAAAAGATGATTTATCTAAGTCTTTTGTAACCATTGAGATCCAAGGTAGTAAAATTATCCAGGCAAGAGAAAAATTTAACTCATTACCAAAAGATGAAGTTAAAAAATTTTTAAAACAATGGGAAAAGACTATCATTCCTATTAAAAAGTTATAAGAGAAAAAGTCATAAGATTTTAAACTATGACTTTTTATTCTACTATCATTTTCTTTGTTCTTTTTATTAATTCATAATTTTCCTTTATTCTAGTATCATTAGGTTTTAATGCTAAAGCCTTTTTCACATAAGTAAACGCTAAATTATATTTTTGAAGACGATAATAACAAATAGATAATACATCCTCTACTGTTCCATCATAACACATAGAATCATTAATATAACACTTTGGATTTTTTAAAATCTTTAGAGCTTTTCTTAAATATTTAACCGCATCCTTATCTTGATTTAATTGATACAGTAACATTCCATATTGCACAAAGGGTTCCCTTAAATAAGGTGCTTCTAGCATTGCTTTTTGATACCACATCTTTGCTTCTTCTACTCTATTTAATTTTTCGTAACTTTTCGCAATAAAACGCATTGAAGCACATCTCTCATCACGCCAAGTTGCTCTTTTCATCGATAAATGCTTAATTAATGTATCAATACACTCTTGATAACGACCATAAAACATATACTCTCTACCCAAGTAATGCATATTTCTATCATCTAAAGGGTCTTCTTTAACAGATAACTCTAATAAAGGCAAATATCCTCCTCTTGATTTTGTTGAATCAGGGTAATGATTTACAGTAATATTATCTACTACTTTCATTCTTTCTTCTCCTAGTTGATATGCTAATACTTCATGCACTGGATGTGTCCATTGATAACCATGTCTAGCGTGAATTTTTCCAATATAAAAATTTACTAATGGCTTATTATTTTCATCTAAGCTCCAATTATAATTATAATGTATCACCGTTAAACCGTCTTCCCATACCTCCTCTAACTTTTTTCTCCATCCTTTTACAAAACACTCATCTAAATCGATACAAACACAAATATCAGCATCTTTTGGTACAAGAGCTAAAGATAAATTTCTTGCCACATCAAAACGCCATGGGTCAACTTTTTGCTGTTTTACATGAACCCCTCTTTCCTTTAACTTTTTCACCGTTTTATCTGTTGAACCAGTATCCAAAACATAGATTTCATCAGCTTCACTTACCGAATCAATAAATCGATCAACAAATTGTTCCTCATTTTTACAAATGGCATAAACGCACACTTTATAACGATGTTTCATAATATCCTCCTTATATTTTATTATATGAGATAAAGTTTACTCGTGATAAAAAAGGGAATTAACAAAATTATTAATCCCTTTTCGTTGCTTCGTATTAATTTAATCTTTTTACACTCAAGGTTGCATTAACACCAGTACCTAAGGTTACTCCAACAGCTAATAAAGCAGAAATTGCCATATCGATAACAGCACCCGCTGGTAAAGTAACAACTGTACTACCACTATAATTTGTGCTTACACCAACGGCTAAAATTCTAGAAATTACAGTAGATGCGATATTAGTACCATTACTTCTAACGGCAAAAGTAATCGTTGTTCCGATAGCAGCAGAAACATTACTATAATAATTAATTTCATACGTTCCTGCTTGAGTAACAGTAATACTGTTAGCGGGTGTATAAGTAACGTTTAAATTAGGCATTGCTGTAGGTAAGCCAATTTGGGTTTGGGCACCTATGGTTAAGTTAAGAGTTTGAGCTGTGTCACTATACTTACCACCGTATGCATTTAATCCTGCCGTCGGTCCTGTGGGTCCTGTTGCCCCCGTAGCTCCTGCTAACCCTGTTGGACCTGTGGGTCCTGTTGCTCCTGTTGCTCCTGCTAACCCTGTTGGACCTGTGGGACCTGTTGCTCCTGTAGCTCCTGCTAACCCTGTTGGACCTGTGGGTCCTGTTGCTC
>CAOKBR010000042.1 GCA_948466735.1 uncultured Mycoplasmatota bacterium
CATCAAACTTATGTAAAAAAAATTATGGAAAGTTCAAATCAATTGAAAGATAAAATTCGCCTGATGAATCAACAAGAGAAAAGGCGCTATATTAAATATATGATTCGTGATATTGATAAGTGGCTAGGGGAGATCAATCGTTGTCAAATCGTTTATCAAACAGTGATTCCTTTAGTTGGTTTTGTAGAAGATAATGAAGAAACAAAGATTATTTGTCAAAAGATGAAAGATGTGTTATCCCTTAGAATTGATGATTTGCAATACGAGAAAGAAATGGCATCATTATTAAAAAAGAAATTGCAACAGTGTAGAAAAGATAATCATTATGATTGTTTATTAGACCTTTATGATTCATATATTAACATGATGATTTTACATGATAGCATTTTAGTACAGGTAAGTGCTGATATTAAAACTTGGAATTATCATTTAGATCATATTGTATATTTTCCTAATGAATCAGAAGAGGAAAATATTAAATCGATGAAAGTGTTAATTAAAGAGCAATTAAATGATAAAAAAGATTCCAGGAAAGATTAACCGTTATTAAATAGTGATAATAAAAAGCTACATTTATAAATATAAAGTAGCTTTTAATATGCTCTAATTTCTCTTTTTATTAACTTAGCATGAAGAACAACGCGTTCGCCATTATCATTATAACAAGTCGATAAAGTTAAAATTTGATCTGTTTCATTTACCGTTGTATCAAAATTATGAGCACTTCTATCCGTTAACATTTTTGCAAAATCTAAAAATTGTTTATCGTTTACAAACGATGTTTTTAAATAATCACTAGTTAGCGGAATACGATAAACACTAAAGACTTGCCATAAAGTGTTTTCATATTCCGTAGATAGTTTAACAACGAAATTATTAGGATCATTTAAAAAGCCGTTCGTTAAAATATTTTTAAGCGAACCAAACATTGTTTGATCAATTCTACCATGGGCGTAAATAATAGTATTTTTGTTTAATTTACTAATATCATTTCGATAATCTAGGAATACCCATCCTGCTAAATTATAGCTTTTATTAAAAGAGTGAGTAAGGTAGTATTTGTTATCGTTTGCCTGTACAAATGGGTAGTTAATATTTGTACCATTTACTTGAATCCATCCTTTAACATGGTCATTCGTTTCTTTTAGTGAATTAAAATCAACGTTGATTAAACTCATATTGATGTAATCCCAGTAAGGATTAAATTTAGGAATTTCTTCAACAGGTTCAATAATTTCTGTATTATCATTATCAGGAATTTCTTCGACTTTAACGACCTTTTGAATTTCTACTACTTGATTATGGATTGATTTTTCATCCTTTCTTCGTTGTAATATTTTAGAAATAGAGAAAGTGAATATAATAGAAAATATACAAATAAGAATAAAAACTGTAGCAAATTTCCAATTGAGAAGTTTAAAATTTTTGCGTTTTTTGATTCTAAATTGCTCAAGCTCTTTTTCTTTTTGGACGCTAGTAGAAAAGTTTAATGGTTCACTATTTTTTGGTACTTCTTGGATAGGATGTAAAGCTTCTTTTTTTGTTTTTTCATGAATTGTATTGACGAGATTAGTTGCTTCTTTTTTAATAGTAGAATTATCTTTTGAAGTTTCTAGGTGCCTTTTAACAGGCGTTAAGATAATAGTACTAGTGATGACAGGCTTTTTAACAGGTTCTTTTTTATCTTTTTTCTTAAATGGTAAGGATAAGTTGATTTTTTTCTTTTGCTTAATCACTTTTTTTGGTATAGAAGGTTTAGTTATTGCCTTATTAACTAAAGGTGTGTTTTTTTGTAGTTGAAGTGCTTTTTCATTTTTAATCTTTAAATCTTGCTCAATTTTTGCTTTTTTGGAAGAAGCAAGAATATCTTTTTTTATCTTTTTTTCTAATGATTTAGTTACTTTGGAATTTTTTTTAATCTCATTTTTCTTTTGTTTGGCATCTTTCCAAACGGTTACTTTTTTGCTATTTAGTTCATCTTTTATTGTGGGAGCTTTATGAACTATTTTTTTTTCTTTAGGATAATTAGAGACTGCTATGTATTTTTTATCGATGTTCTTATCGGATACATTTTTCTTCATTGCAGTTTTGATTATTGTTTTTACCACTTTTTTTCCTTTTTTCACCTTTTTCATCTCCCAATTGCTACCTAATATTCATTTCTGTTGTTCATTATATCATATGGCATACTATGTTTTCAATATGAATAAAATAAAATGAATGCAGAAAAAACGCAAAAATTGTCAAAATTTAGTTAGAGAAAAATGGAAAAATCATTGACAAAAATGAATGATTTCAGTAAAATAAGTTGTGAAAGGAGAGAAAATATCATGTCAAAAACAAAAAATTATATTTTCAAAGGTTTATTAGGTACAGCTTTTGCATTCTTAGCAATGCCATTTATGGTTAATGCTCAAGAATTAGCAGAAAGAATTGATACTACAGTAACAGTTACAGAAGATGTAGTATTAACTCATGACGTTGCCTTAACAAATAAAGCAAAACTTATTATTAATGGTAATGTTACAATCGATTTAAATGGTCAAACATTAGAACAAGCTTCTGAAAACTATGCTATTGATATCCAAAAAGGTAGTGTAGTAACAATTAAAAATGGTTCAATTATTTGTAGCGGAAACAATTCTTCAAGTTGTGTTCGTAACTACAGCGAATTAACTCTTGATGGAGTAGTAGTTAAATCAGTATTTACTGCGGTAAAAAATGAAGAGGAATCTACGTTACATATTATGAACTCTGAAATTAGTGCATCATGGATTAGTGCAGATAAAACAAAAGGCTCTGCTGCAGTGCAAAATTTTGGTACTGCTGATATTACAGATAGTCTTTTATACCATGAATCAACAGAAAGTCTAGCAGTTGCTGTTTATGCATTAACTTACAAAGATTTTAGTTCAAAAATTACTGTAACAAATAGTGAATTAAGAGCACCACAAGCAGTACAAACTTATTATGATAATCTTAATGGAACACCTAAACCAACTACACCTGATGTTGTTGCTGAAGTTGAAATCAATGGAGGAATTATTTCTGAAGGATCAATTATTAACATTAGACCTCTTGATGCAACTACACCAGCTAACGGTAGCTTAGTAGTAAAAGGTGAAGTAGTTGGACCAATTAGTGTGTTAGATTATTTAGCAGAAAATGCAACTTTAGTAATTAACACAGATGTTGATGGTGGAGATTATGAATTCAATGAAGGATACACTGTTATCATTCCTGAAGATATCGCATTTAACGCTGATAGTTTAATAATTTCAGACACTGCAGATGTTAGAATTGAAGGAAATAGAGATTTAGTAGAAAATGAAGATGGATCTTGGTCTATTATCGAAACTGCTGATTATACTGCTATTGCAGATTTTATTCATCAATACATTGACGGTTTAGATCTTACTATTTATACTGAGGAAAGCTTAGAAGTTTTAGCAAATGCATTAGATGCTATTCCTTTAGATGCAACTCCTGATCAACAAGATTTAGTTGATGAAGCATTTGAACAATTAAAAGCAGCGTATGACGCTCTTGTATTAATTGACAATGAACCTATTGAAGAAAATCCTGATACTTCTGACTCTGGAATCATGAGCGAAGTAGTACTTGGCTTTGTATCATTCATTGGAATTGCTGGATGCGGATTATATGTAAAAAAAGCTAACGCAAGATAATTTAAGGGAAATTTAAAAATCACGAAATTCGTGGTTTTTTTCTTTTCTAAAAGTTTCCTTAAAAAATATGAATTTAGCAAATTTCATAAAAAAGAGAAAATGATTTAGAATTTTTCCTAAGAGAAAAAAGGATTTTAACTAAGTTTTAGTAATAAAAAATGCTAATAAGTTTGAAAAGTTAAGATCAAACTTAAAAAGAAAAAAGTAGAGTATCTCCAAATGAAAATATTAGATATGTGCCTTTGGGAAGAAGGTTATAACAATGCATCAAAAAACTTATTCAAAAAACACTTAATTTAGCACAATAGTTTGAATATATCGATTATCCATTTACAAAATTTTAAACTTTTGCTATAGTGGAATTATAGGTGATTAAATTGAAAAAGGTAAGAAAAGTGCATAGAATGAAACCCAAAGTAAAAGCAATGATGTTAGCAATAATCTCATTAATTATATTAACCATTTTAGTAAAGACCTTTCAAAATAATGGCTTAAAATTGATTGGTGAATCTAGTACAAAAGTCAATCTTTTAGATGAGTATATCGAAGAAGGGGTAATGTACCGTGGAAAAGAAGTGACTAATGATGTGATAATTGATACTTCTAAAATAGATTATACTAAGCAAGGAAAATATCAAATCACATATACCTATCAAACAAATAAAGGAAAAAAATTAAAAGTAATTCGAACGATTGAAGTAAAAGATTTAGAATTACCAGTTATCACTTTAAAAGGTGGCAATGAAATTTATACTTTACTAAATGAGAAATTTATCGATCCTTTATATCAGGCTATTGATAATGTTGATGGCGATTTAACAAAAGAAGTCAAGGTGATAGGAAGTGTAGACACCACAAAAGAAGGGGAGTATTCCCTTACTTATGAGGTGGCTGATAAAAGCGGAAATGTTTCAAAAAAGGTAAGAAAAGTAATTGTAAGTAGTAAATCACCATTAAATATGTCGTTAGAAGAATTTTCATTAGATGAATATTTTAAAGGAACAATTTTAGAAAAGACAGATAATCCGTTTGATCAGATGGATGAAATTATTTATGTAGGAGACTCCATGGTTTTATATTATGATATTAATAAATTAGTTCCATCAAAAAGATTATGGTATCGTAATAGTATAGACCCTAAGACAGCATTAACAGCAACAATGTATCATTTATATAAAGATACAGGAAAGACCATGGTAGAAATGTATAAAGAAAACCAACCTAAAATATCCATTATTACTTTAGGAACCAATAGTGTAGCTTACATGGATATTGAAGTTTTTGTAGAAAATTATAAAAATCTATTACAAGAAATTATGAAAGCAAGTCCTAATACAAGATTAATTGTTCAATCTATTCCCCCAGTAGATAAAAGGAAAGATACGGAGAATAGTCCTATTAACAATGATAAAATTAATAAATTTAATTATCATATTGCTAAGCTTGCCCAAGAGCTTGGTTTGGAATTTTTAAATTCAGCTAGTGCCATGAAAGATGAAAAAGGATATGCAAAAGATGGATATTGTATTGATTATGATGGTATTCATCCAAGTAAATCTGGGCATACTGCTTTATATGAGTATACAAAATATCATTTAAAATAAGGAGAACATTATGAAAAAAATAATTAAAAGTCTATTGATGATAATGACTGTCTTTTTCTTAACAGCTTGCGGAAAAGAAGAAAAGTTACAGTTTGATTTAGTGAAAATAAAAGAAAGTAGCAAAATCAAAGAATTGTTTCCAAGTGCTGAAGTGGTGAATAAAGATGATTTAATTCGTATTTATGATTTGGATTTATCTAGTATGGAAGAGTATTTAATCGTTGTACCAAAAGTGGCTGATAAAGCCGATATGTATATGGTAATTAAATCACAAGAAGGAAAAATGGATGAGGTTAGGAACGAAGTAAATAATTTTACTGATAAGTACGTTGAACAATTTAATTTATATCAACCTGAAGAAGCATCCAAAATTAACAATCGTTTAATTTCTATTAAAGGAGACTATCTATTTTATATTATTGGCGATAAAACGAATGATTTATTAAAAGAGTTTATGGAATATAAACGGGTAGAAGATTAAGAAGGAAGTAGTAAAAACTTCTTTTTTTAAATCGTTTGATTCAACAATGAATACTCTTTAGTTAACTTTAAAGTTTTTTTATCGACTTTTGTGTATAGTTATTTTATATTACCTTTTATCACGGAAAAAAGGAGGAATCTACATTTTTTCTTGCGATTAAAGGAAAATTTTGTTATAATCAAGGTCTGTTGGAGGATATTATGATACAAACAAATCATGTTACATTACAATTTGGAAAAAGAACTTTATTTGAAGATGTAAATTTGAAGTTTACTCCAGGAAACTGTTATGGTTTAATTGGAGCAAACGGTAGTGGAAAAAGTACGTTTTTAAAACTTTTATCTAAAGAGATAGATACGACTCATGGAGAAGTTATTGTTACTAAGAATGAACGCATTGCTGTACTTAAGCAAGATCATTATTTAAATGATGATATGCGTGTGTTAGATGTTGTTATTAAAGGCAATACTAGACTTTATGAAATTATGGTAGAAAAGGATAAATTATATCAACAAACAGAGTTTAGTGATGAAGATGGAATGAAGTTAGCTAATTTAGAAGCAGAATTTATGGAATTAAACGGATGGGATGCAGAAAGTGATGCAGCTGAGTTATTAGAAAATTTAGGTGTTCCTTTAGAGTTTCACCAGCTATTAATGAGAGAGATTCCTGTTAAATATCGTGTTAAGGTGTTACTAGCACAGGCTTTGTTTGGTAATCCTGATATTCTACTTTTAGATGAACCTACGAATAACTTAGACTTATCTGCTATCAATTGGTTAGAAGAATTCTTGATTAATTTTAATAATACCGTAATTGTTGTGTCGCATGATCGTCATTTTTTAAATAAAGTATGTACTCATATAGTGGATATTGATTACGGAAAAATAAAGTTATATATTGGAAATTATGATTTTTGGTATGAGTCAAGTCAATTAGCATTACGGCAAATGAAGGAATCGAATAAGAAAAAAGAAGAGAAAATCAAAGAGTTACAAGACTTTATTGCAAGATTCTCAGCTAATGCTTCTAAGTCAAAACAAGCAACATCAAGAAAGAAAATGCTAGAGAAGATTGAACTTGATGAGATAATTCCATCTAGTAGAAAATATCCTTTTATTGATTTTAAAATTGAAAAAATGGCTGGTAAAGAGATTTTAACAGTTAAGAATTTAACGAAAACTATCGATGGAAGAAAAGTCTTAGATAAAGTTTCATTTCAAGTATTAAAAGGAGATAAGATTGCTTTTGTTGGAAGCGATGATATTGCAAAGACAACATTATTTAAAATATTAATGGGTGAAATCAATCAAGATGGAGGAGAAGTTATTTGGGGTAAAACAATTCAACCTAGTTATTTGCCGCAGGATAACAATGAATATTTTAAAGTAGATGAGACAATAATCGATTGGATTGGACATTATTATCATATTGATGATGAGACTGTTCTTAGAGGATTTTTGGGGAGAATGCTATTTTCTGGTGATGACGTGTTTAAGAAGGTTCCTATTTTATCAGGAGGAGAAAAGATGCGTTGTATGTTAAGTAAATGTATGTTAGAGTCTCCTAATTTCTTAATTATGGACGAACCAACGAACCATTTGGATTTGGAAAGTATCACTTCCTTAAATAAAGGATTAGAAAACTTCCAAGGAGAAATTTTATTTACCAGTCATGACCATGAATTGAATCAAACTGTTGCAAACCGCATTATTGAAATTTTACCAAAAGGAGTATGTGATCGTCGGTTAACGTATGATGAATATTATTTAGGGAAAGAAAAAGAAACGGCAAGGTAAAGTTTAAAATATATTTCTTGATTGAGAATATGACTTTTTGTTATAATGATTATAGTAAAGGTCGTGTATTTAATGAATCAAGAATCGTTAACTTTCAAAGAAACATCCCGAGTAGATAAAGAGGAGCATTTGTAACAGAAAAGTCCCGAAAAATAAGGAGAATTAGAGAA
>CAOKBR010000043.1 GCA_948466735.1 uncultured Mycoplasmatota bacterium
CTTTTATTTTATCATGGAAAGATTTTCTATTTACACAATTTTATTTACAGACTCCTATAAGAGCAATCCATTTGCTTTTTGATAGTTTTTTAGTATCAAAATAATCTTAATAAAAAAGTCGAAAACTTTTCCCTAATTTTCAACCTTTTCATCCTTTATTTTATTAATTAATTTAATTCTACTAATGCCAAGACTTTATCCACATGTACAAACGTAAGTGTTGCTTCTTTTTGATATCCCAATTCTTGGTCATAAGTCCAAGATAGTTTTACTTGATAAGCATTGTTATCCTTTTTATCGTGATAAGTAAAACTTGTTTTTTCAACAGAGTTTACCTCTATATTTTTTACCTTAGGCAATTCTTGTTTTCTATCTCCATACAAGTTACTTTCCACATACTTATACAACGTATCCATAGCATTTTCTACAAAATCATCATATGCATCTTTGTGAACAAAATCTACACCACCGATATCTGTTTTAGCTAGTTTTTCCTTTAGAGAGTAAAAATCAATAACAAACATCTTTGCAATTAAAGAAACATATGCTTCCTCGTCCACTTCCTCTTTATTTAACGTATCTTTTAATTGTTCAAATAATTTTTTATATTCCTTAGTTTCGTTATCTTTTAACTCATATCCATACTCCTCAATACGGTTAATGACTTTTACAACTGGTGCTGTAGGGGTATCCTTACTCATCAATCGAATGGCAAGGAAAATTGATACTGTTCCTAAAAGTGCACATAAAACAATGGCAATCCATACCTTAACCTTACGTTTTAGCTTCATCAAATCCTCCTATTTTTCTAATATCGATTTTGATTCTTGATCTTTTTTAATTAAATCAAAAACAATCATGTTATTGGATACTTCTAATAATTGATTAGCATACTCATTACAGTTTTTAATATAATTTTCACTAATTGGATCTTCTTTTAATGGAAAGTACTCTTCTTTTTGAGAGTTATAATATCCTTTGTTAGTAACCCAATTTCCATTTGGAAATACGACAATGTTATCTTCTTTAATATTAAATATATCATGTCCTAACTGATATGGATTATAAAATCCCATTAAGTTTCCTAACGTTGGCATTACATCATACATTCCCATAACATTGCTAACAGTACCCTTTAATGTTTGATCTTTATCCCAAAAAATTAAAGGTACTCTTCGATTAAGTTCATATTGATAACTTTCAAATTCGATATAATTTGGATCTTCCTTACTAAGGGTTCCATTTGTTGTTTTATCATAATTTAATAATCGTTGATAATCTTTCTTAGGAAGACGTGCATCATGATCTCCATATAACATGATTACTGTATTTTCTAATAACCCATTCTCCTCTAAATCTTCTAAAAATTGTCCTAAAGCGGCATCTGCATAATGTAGTGATTTTAAATAATTTCCTAGTTTTGTTCCCTCCATATAAGGATAAGATACTTCTTCTAGTTGTCCAAGTTCATTTTCTTCAAGTACTTTCAAATCTACATCAAAAGGGTCATATTTTTCAATTTCTGAAAATGGAGTATGATTAGTTAATGTGATAAACGTCCCATAGAATGGTTGATGTTCATTTTTAATATCGATTAAATAGGGAATCGCTTGTTCAAAGAAAGACTTATCGGAAATACCTAGACCAATACTATTATTTTTGTTTACATCAAAATATGCTTTACTAAAAAACTTTTGATAACCTAAATTTTGATGCATTAGCCGACGATTCCAAAAGTCTGCAGTATTACCATGCATACTAAAGGTGTAATAGCCCATATCGGATAATAAGTTTTGGATACTAATATACTTTCGATCAAAGTATGATACAAAGGCAGTACCACTATGGGTTGGCATTAATGATGTACTTAAAGTTAGTTCGGTATCACTACTAGTTCCCACACTTACTTGTGAATAGAAATTATTAAAATATAATCCTTCACTTACTAAACGGTTTAATGTAGGGGTTACTTCTACTCCATTAAATTTTAATCCAATGGCAAAGCTTTGCACACTCTCTGCATGAATCGCAATGATGTTTTTTCCCTTTAGTTTATTGGTATAAGCGTTTGTTTTTGGATTTTGATTAACTCCCTCAAAATATTCACGAAATTCTTTCATGGCTTCATCAAATCCAAAGATAGAAGTGATTTTTGGTTCAACGCTTTTTATCACGTCGTTAAATTGATAAGTATAAATACCAAATTTCATTACAATATATTCTCGATTCCATTGATTCGCAAAACGCCCTATTTCTAAAGGCGTAAGGGTAATACTAAAAATAACCATGAATATACTTCCTGCTATTAAAGTTTTTAATGTACGTTTACGCTTTTTATTAACAGACTCTTCTAAATTATAGTATCCTTTCTTTTTTAAATGAAAGTGCATTGCAAATAAGCATAAGGGTCCCCATAAATAAAATAAATCCTTAATTTGCATAACGTTTTCTACAACAGCATCTCCCACTGGTGCAATAAACTGCGTAAGTGATAACATTGAAATAGAGGCAAATGAAGTATAAAATGTGTAATAAATCGAATTAATTATACAAATTGCTGTAAAAAATATTTCCATGATACTAAGATAGATAATTCTTCGTTTAGGTTTAAATAAATAAACAAGTGAGCCTAGTAAAATAACTATAGCAGCATCAGCAATTATTGGTTTAATAGCAATATAATTTTCTACGGTATTCATGGTTAAAAATCGAAGAAGCATCCCATTAATTACACAAGTTAATACATAAGTACAAAATAATTTATTATGAGTAAAGATATGAATTAGATAATCTCTACATTGTAACATAGTTTTTTTAGGATCCTCTTTTATCTTTTTCCATTTTTTTTCTAAAGAAGATCCTAACGATTGTATTTTTTCTTTCATTACATCGACCTCGCTTATCTTATTATAGCACTATCTATCTACTTTGACAAATACTTCTAATCAACACATTTTAGCATATTCCATCATCAATTCATCTATCCATTATTTTATGATGAAAAAGTTGGAATTTGTCTTTTTCCAACATGTAAATTCATTATTTTTTAATAAGTTTAATTATTCAAACGTTTTTTGATATTGTTTTGTTGACTCTTCTCTATTATTTTCTTTATCATATCCTTTTTCATAAGCTAAAGATAATTCCCGTTTAATTTGTTGTAAGCGTTTTTTATCTTGTACTAATTTGGTTGAAATTAGTGTTTTTTCGTCTTTACTTCCTTTTAAATTAGCTAAATTCTTTAATGATTTTAAGTGTCCTTTTTCTAAGTTAAGGCATTGATACAAATATCTAAGTTGATACTCATATCCTTCGTTTTCTCTAGCTTTTTTATCCTGTTTACTTTGATTACTCCATTCTTCTAATAAGGACATAAAGATGACAACTAAATAACTAAGCAAGAAAAACTCAAATGACATACAAAATAATCCTGCTAGTGTTGCAGTTGCAAGATACAAGGGTAAGCGTTTTAATAATCGTTTCAAAAATTTATCTTTAACTTCCATGTTGTATACTTGTACTAAAGCTTCCAATCCTCTAACTTCTTTTTCCATCATTTCAATTAAATTTTCACTAATTAATATTTCTTCTAAGTAAGAAGAGTCTTGTTGATAAGTTAAATTACCGTTTTCATCACTTACCACAATTTTTCCATCAACATTTCCATAACGCATATTCATATTAATATCCTTCTTTCTTATCTTTTTACATATTTTTTATCTATAAATTCTTTAGATTTTTCCATTTGATCTTCTTGCAATTTCGTTTTTAGTCGTCTTAAATCAGGTATAGTCATTCTATTAAAGTAATCCTCCAATTTTATATTTTCTTCTTTCTTGTTATCAAATGAAGCACTATCTTCTAATTTTTTAGATTGCACTTCTTCTTGTTTTGTATCACACAATTGTTCTTTTAAAATATCTAATTGATTTCTTTGTTTAACGCGCTTTAGTTCAGGACCTATTATATCGGTATAACTAAGGAATAATGGTAATCCAATAGAGGAAATAATTAAACACAATGTATGAATTGGCAAAACTAAATTGGCACCTATAAAAAATCCACCACATAATGCTAGATGGAGAAGAAACATTTCTGGTGAAGATGCTAACATTAAGTTTCTTTCTATTTGATTTATTCTTTTTTGAATAAGGTAAGATTGTGCTTTTTCTACCATTAAGATTGCATTTATTTCGTTTTCTTGTTTAGTAAGATACTCGTTATAATAAGCTAATCGCATTTTTTCATCCGTTAATTGTTCATATAAAGAAGTTAATTCTTTTTCAGTTTTACGCAAATTGATATAAAACATAAAACTATGAAATTCATTTTGTTCTTCTAAATATTGATAAGCTTTATTTTCTAATTTTTCTATATCTTTTTCTATAGATGATATTAAAGATCTTATCATATCTATTTTTCTTTCTAATTCTTCCCTACTTGCTAATGAAGAATCCTTTGGCATTAACTCATTCATTTTTAACTCCCCTTTTCTTGTTGGTTATTATATCACAAAAAAAGGAAAAAGGAAAGAAAAAAGGTCATAATATATTAAAATGAATCTTTATTCTCATCTATTTTTTAACCTTACTTTTGATTTCTACTTATTCTTGTTTTTTCTAAGAATTAGTATCTAATTTTAATATTGATTATTGTATAGATAAGTTAATTTTTGTTGAAACATCTCTGAATCATAGTTTTCTCTAAGACGCTCTATAACATCCTTTAATTCTTTTTGGGTAATTTTTCCCTTTTGAGCTGCTACTAAAGCTAATTCATCTTCTGTTAAATACTCTATTAAAGGAACACGATCACTATATAGTGTATATAATTCTTTATCATAAAGATCAGTAAATTCTTCACCAAATACATCTAAATAATTGACACAAGAATATACAATAGATAAATCTGGTACAGATTCCATTTGATAATTAGAATCTAGTATGCAATCATTTTTTATAACAAACAAGTCACGTACTTCAAATGTTGGCATTGATTGTAACGCTTCTTTTTCTTCTGATAAGATAGCAATTTCTTTTTCTAATTCTAAAACACGATTAGATTGATTATGCATTAACGTACATACTGTAGTAGCTATAGCTAAACCAACGCCACACGCTAAAATTCCCTTCATTAATTTTGTATTAATTTTTAAATTCATTTCTTCCACCCTCACAAAATTCACGACATATTATACTATAAAATTGCTCATTTGTCAATTAAAAAGTTCACCTATGTAATCATTTTGTGATAATGTCAGTATTTATCATTTTTTAAAAATGTCAGTGAATGATAGAATAAGCTCCTTGAGAAAGGAGTAATCAAAATGAACGAAAGGATTACATTAAATATGAAACTTTTATTCTCCTTTTTCCTCATAACTACTTGAGTTTAAAGCCATTCCTAAGGTCATAATATATGCTAGGATGTAAACCCATAATAGAAGAATCAAAATATTAGAAATACTTCCATAGAATAAATTATACTTTGAAAATACTTCTACATAAATGGAATACACTTCAGTGACTAAAATCCACATGATTGTAGTAAACCATGCACCATAATTCATCTTGCTACTAGAAATAGATTTATCAGGGGCAATGGTATATAAGAGTTTGATATTAAAATGAATCAAAAACAAAGAAAGAGGATATTTTAAAATCTGATAAAGGCGATAGATAAAGTTGATAATTCGCTGATCAAGTGCTAAACCTCTTAATAATTTAAAAATCAAATCACCAAATGCGGGAACAATTAACACGAATAATAAAAGGAATACTAAGATAAAAGTCATAATAATCGATTTAATTCTAACTCGTAAATAATCAATATCATCAACTTTATAAATCATATCAGCGGCAATAATCATCGATTTCATTCCGTTGGACGCTAAAAGAAAAGCTGAACCGAAGAAGATAAACATATTAAAACTTGGATCTTTTCCTGTAACTATAGGAAGTAAAAGGTTTCCTACTTCTTTAGGAAATGATGTAGAAATTAACTCGGTTAATGACTCTATGGAAATAGAAAACAGTGAAGCTAGGCTTCCTACTAAAGCAATTAAAGGAATTAGTGATAAAACAAAAAAGAAAGCAAGTTGACCTGGCAAGATTTGCATTTCTGGTCTTTTTATCGTTTTTAATACTTTACGAATAAAATTTTCTGCTTTCCTTTTCATCACATTCACCCTAATTTTTCTTTTTTTGTCTCATTGTATACACTGCTTCGTTAATTGCATCATCGATTGTTTTTATTTCATCTACTATCATACTATAACCGATTGTCGCCCCGAAACCATACTGTAACTCTTTAAACTCTTTAGATAATTTTTGTGTGAATGTCTCAATTTGTTGTTCACTATAACCTACAAGATAAATCAAAAATTCGTTTCCATCACTTCTTATAATTTCACTGTTTTCTAGTTGTGTATTCACAAGAATTGCTGCTGCTTGAACAATTAATTGGTCTCCTGCATTATAACCATAATTATCGTTAACATATTTTACGTTATTTAAATCCACCATTACAATTGCTTGAGGGAATACCTTACATTCATCCCATTTTGGTAGTTTTAAGTTTAGATAATTTCTATTTTTTAATGATGTTAACATATCGGTATATTTTCGTCGATCTTCTTTTCTTACTTCTTTTACTTTTCGTTTTTTCTTATAATAGTAATATAAGATAACAACAATAAATAAAGGAATAAAGATGGCTGCTAAAATAATGATATATAACTCTTCAAAACTAGTTCTCTCTAGAATCGATAAGTTAATACTTTCTACACCACTATTACGATAACGATAATAGGAATTGGTATTAATAATATAATTAAATAAATCATAGAAAGTTTGATTATCATTTCTCACCATAAATTTGTAATCATTCATCATGGTACCAATGTATAATAAATCGTATTTAGAAAATTTACTGGTTCGATAGTTATTATAAATTTCTCTATCAACAACAATTACTTTATCATCAGCTTTTTTCACCAAGCTATCTAAGGTTTTATATGCTGTAATATTTGCTCGACCATTATTGGAAAAATATTGATGTAAGGAATTATTCCCAATCATCGCTACATTTTTTCCTTTTAAACTTTCAAAAGAGTTGACAATGTGACTATCTTTTTGGCGTCCTAATACCACGTAATCTTCTATAAAAGTAGAAATAGTCGTTAAATATTTTTCATTAGTTAAATTATAGTAATCAAAGTAAATATCTACTTCACCATTTTCCACAGCCTTAGTTAATTCTTCGATTGTTTTATATTTTTTATAAGTGAAATCAATATCAGTCAATCTTTGCATACGATTAATATATTCAGCTGCTATTCCATTAACATGATCTTGAATGGATACTTCATAAGGAGGATTCTCTACATAACCATAAACATAATTTTTAGAAAGTAAATCGGCTTTCGTTTTGGCATTTATTCCATTTTTTTCTACGTAATAATCTAAGAAAGATTGATTGTATTGTTTTACGTATTCTTTGTTTTTCCAATTTTGGAAGTACTTTTT
>CAOKBR010000044.1 GCA_948466735.1 uncultured Mycoplasmatota bacterium
TTGTAATATATAGGATTTAACTTTAGAAATCCCCCCCCCCCCCTAGTTAATCTAGGGTTAACTAAGATGCATGAATTGTCCTTAAAAACACTACTTTTCATTATCACACACCTCCTTTCTCTATCTACTTTATATTTTTATGATAACATACTTTTTTACCTGTGGCAACATTTTGAAAAATACTCCTATTGAAATATTCCACAAAAATACTTTTTCTTTCCTCTACGTAAAATGACATATTGATTATACATTGCCTTATCTTTAGTTACTAAAAATGTATCATCGATAACCTTTTTGCCATTTAAAGTAATACTTCCTTGGCTAATCATTTCTCTAGATTCACGCTTACTACTACATAAAGTACTATCTACTAATAGATCTACTAAAGAAATTTCATTAGACAATTCCATCGTTGGAATTCCTTTTACAGCTTGCTCAATTTCTTCCTTGGATAAATTTTCTATATCCCCACTAAATAGAGCTTCACTAATTTTTTCTGCTTGATGATAAGCTTCACTTCCATGTAAGAACGTAATCACATCTTTGGCTAAAGCCTTATGCGCTTTTCTTAAATGTGGTTCAATTTCATGAGAATGTGCTAACGCATCAATTTCTTCTTTGGATAAAAAGGTCAAATATTTTAAATAATCAATTACTTTCTCATCTTCCACATTTAAGAAAAATTGATACATCTCATATGGTGTTGTCTTTTCCTTATCTAACCAAATAGCATTTCCTTCACTTTTTCCAAACTTAGTACCATCCGCTTTTGTTAATAAAGGCATCGTAAAAGCATACACTTCTTTACCTGTTTTTTTACGAATTAGTTCAATTCCTGATGTAATATTGCCCCACTGGTCTTGCCCACCAATTTGAAGAGTACAATTTTTAGTTTCAAATAAATGTAAATAGTCCAAAGCTTGCATAATCATATAAGAAAACTCAGTATAAGTAATTCCTATATCTAATCTACTCTTTACCGTTTCTTTTGCTAACATATAGTTTAAATTAAAATATTTTCCATAATCACGTAAGTAATCGATAAAATTAATATCCTTACACCAATCATAATTGTTCACTACTTCAAAACCAAAAATATTCTCAATTTGACTACGTAACTTTTGATAATTATAATTTAGGGTTTCCTTAGTAATCATAGGTCGTTCTGCACTAGGTTTAGGGTCACCTATCAAACCAGTAGCACCTCCTACTAAAAGAATAGGATGATGTCCTGCTTCCTTTAATCTTTTGGCTACTGAAAAAGATGAATAATGCCCAATGTGCATACTATCACCTGTTGGATCTGTTCCAATATAAAATGTTAACCCTCCTTGATTGATTTTTTCAATTAAATCAGGACTACTAACATCATTAATTAATCCTCTCCATACTAAATCTTCATAAACAGTCATTTTTATCCTCTTCCTTTCCAATAAAAAAGCCCATCCTTAACCATGATTAAGGACGAACTTTCTAAAATCCGCGGTACCACCTTATTTCACTATAAAATAGTGCAACTTCTTTTTTTGATAACGCGAGCTTTGCGGTTTTCTCCAAATAGGTAATTCCAAAATTTATCTTGTTTAGTTTCCACCATCCACTAAATCTCTATTTTTCCAATAAAATTTCTACTTGCTATTTTTCACTGAAAATCAATTTGCATTTTATTATAAAAGAAATTTTCTACCCTGTCAATTATTTTGTTTTACTTTCTTTTTTTTCTAATTTTTCTAATACTTCACGAACAACATCTGCTGCTTTTTCACGAACCTCTTCTGCTGCATCTCTTAAAATTGGCGTTCCCTTATCAATAGCTAAATTCACTAAATCTTCACATTTTTTCTTAATTTGTTTTCCCTTTTCTTTAGCAATTTTTAATACTTTTTCCTTGTCTAAGTCCTCTAATTCTGCTTTAATTTCATCAATTTTATTTTCTAAAGCAAGTTTTACATCTTCCATTTTGATATCTTTTGCTTTTCCAATTAACTCATCCATCTTTTGTTTTAATTGACGACGAGTCTCACTTCCTTTATTTGGCGCAAACAATATACCAAGTCCAGCACCTAAAGCTGCACCCAATACAAATTTTCCCATTCCACTTTTTTTCTTTTCACTCTTCAATAAATCTTTACTCATAATCTTCCTCTTCTTTCTTTTTTCTTTTAAATATTTTATGAATAGCTCCAGTTACCACAGAAACCACATGATCACTTAAAAAAGCCATTTTATCGGTTGCCATATCCACAATATGGAAAAAGCCATTTAATGAATTCACTTTATCCTCAACATTATCCAATAAACGATTCATTCTATTGACCATTTCAATTAGTTTAATTCCTAAGATGATGAATACTATGATTAATATCATGCCCAAAATTGCTAGAGATATGCTTAAAATAGGTTCCATAACTTACTCCTTTTCTTCATACATTGAATCAATAATATCGAATAAATTACTCTCAAGTGAATCATCACTTGTTGCACTACTACTAGAAACTGGTTCTGCTACTTTACTAACACGACGACCTGACGCTTTTTCCTTTCGTAAATCTTTGTAGTCCACATTATATTCTAAGCCTAAATCGTTAAAATATTCTTCTGCATCACCCATGGTTACCTTTTCGATTGCAGGCGTCGTATCATCATCGCTCATATCAAATAATAAATTATCATCTTCTTCTTTTTCATAATGTGATTCTGCTTGTAGTTGTTTCTCTTCTTCGCTCATCGATAAGCCAATTTCATTTGTTAAATCCCCATAAGCTTTCTCGCGAACAGCATCAATATCCATTTTTCTACTAGAACTAGTGTAACTACTTAATCGAACATCCTTTTTATTGACAATCTCTTCCTTTTTATAGTTTTTATCTAATACCCCATAAATTGGTGAAATTACTGGTGATGGTTGAAATACTTTCTTTTGTTCTTTTTTTTCGTAAGTTCCATACTCGTAAACTGGATAATCCTGACTATTTGCAGCTACACTTGATAAATTACTACTTTCTTTATATTGTTTATTACGATAAGCACTTCCTGTATAACCCGTTTGGATAGTTGACTCCTTTTCCTTAAATATCGGAGGCTCTGGTGCAAAATCGCTATCCTCAAATTCCATGGGAAATTTAAATGATTCTTCCTGTTCTTCTTTTTTTTCTTGAAATAAATCTTCTATTTCCTCAACTTCTTCTTGTTTTTCCTCAACTTCTAGTGTTGTTTTCTTCTGTGGTGGTAATTCAATTTTTTTGGCAATCTCTACCTTTTTCGGTTCAACGGCTTTCTCTTTCTTGGCTGGTTTTTCTTCTACTTCTACATATTCTTCTTCAAAAAGTGCATTTTTTAATTTATCAAATAATTTCATCCTTCACACCTCTTTCTATTCGTCTTTATTGGTAACAATTTTATCTGGATCAGGTAGTTCGTTATCTACATCATAGTAAATATCTTCTCCCATTTCTAGAAGAGTACTAGATTCTTTCTTCGGTTTAAAAATATTAAACGTTTCTTCACCGTAATTTAAAACGTTATCTCCCACCATTGTTTCAATTACTTGATCATTATAACTAACGGATGTCAATAAATAAATTCCATTGATGATAGCAGAATTTAAGTTCTCCTTTGTTACATATGACTCTATTTTAGCATAATTATACATCATTTCTACTAAATATTGATTTTTTATCTCATTAATCTCTAAATATCCTATTTTCCCATCATGATTAATTTCTTTACTATAATAGGCATCTTCATTCTTTTGATAAGATTCTACCGTTTTATGGTAATAAGAAATTAAATCTGTATATAAATAGTATTTATCATTTTGATATTTCATGATGATATTATATTGATTTTGAGTTAGTATCTTCATTCCTCTAGGAATATAAAATTTATATCCAAGGGAAGATGTATTGTATAATTTTTGTTTACTTTCTAAGACGCTAGCTAAAATAGTATCAATATTTTGGTTTTTAATCTCTACTACTTCTAACTTCCTACATCCAGTTGTAGTAGTAAGGACAATAGCCAAAAGAGAAAGCAAAATCAATGCTTTTTTCATATTTCACCTACTCTATTAATATTATAGCAAACCTATAACAATTTTCCTAATTTTTTTATCATTTTTACATGAAAATGTACACTTATTTACTAACAAAGACGTAATAAATAGGATAACCTTTCTTGATAAAGTTTTCTTCATATTCGGTAATTGGCATATCATACTCATCCTGATGTAAGTTTAAGGATAATTCCTCAATTTTATATTTATCATTAGTAAATGAAATGATAGAGTACTCAAATAATTTCCTATTATCGGTCTTCATTTTAATTTGATACATATTTTCAAATATTTGTTCATAAATGGATAAAAATGATGGACTCGTCAATCTTCTTTTACTGTGTCGATACTTTGGCCAAGGGTCAGAAAAATTAAGATAAATTAAGGATATTTCGTGGTGAAAATACTCACTTAATTCTATCGCATTACACCTTAAAATACACAAATTTGGTAATGGTTTTATCTTTAAAATCGCACGAGCTAAAACATTATCAAATCTATCTATGCCAATAAAATTAACCTCTGGATGATTCATAGCCTCTTCTAGTAAAAACTTCCCCTTACCCATTCCAATTTCTATTCTTATTTCATGGCTATTTCCAAAGTAATCACACCAATGTCCTTTATATTTTTTACCATCTACAACAAGAAAAGGGCAATTTGTTAATATCTCATTTTTGTTTTTCATATTTCTAAGTCGCATAATAATTCCTCTTTTCTTTTTTCTATTATACAACAAAGCACATATTTTGTACATAAACATATAATAAGATTGATTAAGAAAGGAGTATTTTCATGAATCAACAAAATCCTTATATGTTCCCCAATTTTCCAATGCCAATGCCACCAATGAACGATGGCAATTGGAATCACCCTAATCAATGTCAATGTAATAATGAAATCAATCGTTTAGAAAATAGAGTTTCAAGAATAGAACGTCAACTTCAAAAGTTAGAAAATCGTGTTAATCGATTAGAAAATTCTATGATTATGCCGTTACCATATGGAAGTGAACAAGCAAATTACACTACCCAAAATGGTTACCAAATGTTATAGAAAAGTAAAAGTAACGTGTTAAAATTACACCAAACAGTTACTTTTTTTGTTGGGTACTTAAAGTTCTAGCAGCAATATACAGCAGAAAAGAACAATTAATGCTAAAGATAAAGATTATCCGATAACCTCTTACTTTGATTTAGCATTGTTCCATATTTACTAAATAGTTATGCCTCCATACGTGTTCCTATCACTTTTGGCATACCATTCTATATCATAGTATTTTCTCTTTATTCTTATTTTAATGTTTCATCATTTGCACGTCCTTACTTTATGTAATTATTGTATCATAAAATTCTAACGTATTCAAACATTTTCCCTATTATATATAATAATTAATTCTAAAGAAATCAAAAAATTCAAAAATTGAAGTTTTCCCTTATTTGAAGTACTTATAAATTGACAATCCCCTCCTTTCTTTGTATACTAACTTTGTTAGATAAGGAGAACATATGACGACATTAATTGAATTAAAAAAGGAAAAATATGAAGAATTTGTTAGGCATCATGAAAAAAGTCATTTTCTACAATCTTTTGCTTGGGGGGAATTTTCTAAAGAATGTAAGGGTGTTACTCCCTTTTATCTAGGATTAGTAGATGATGAGAATCATATTTTAGCTGCTACTTTATTACTAAAGAAAACACTTCCTTTAGGGTACTCTTACTTTTATGCACCAAGAGGATTTGTTATTGATTTTTTTAATCAGGAATTACTTGAACAATTTACTACCTATTTAAAAATATGGATGAAACCACATCGAGCAATATTTTTAAAAATTGATCCTGATTTAATTTATCATAAAGAAAACTGGGAAGGAAAAAAAATTCCGCTAGATTATGACCCTGATGATTTATTTAGAAACCTTTACCACTGTGGATTTAAACACCAAGGATTTACTAAAAATTTTGAAACAATGCAACCACGGTATACTTTTAGAATCAACTTAACCAAAGATTTAGACACATTAACTTCTCATTTTTCGAAAACTACTAACCAACGTATTCAAAAAGCAAAAAAATTAAAAACACAAGTAGAAATTGGTACCAAAGATGATATTGAAACTTTTTATCAATTAATGTTACTAACGGAAAATAGAAAAGATTTCATCTCTCATAACCTTGAGTACTACCAAAAATTATATGAAATTTATAATCAAGATAACAAGGCTTTATTATTTCTTGGAAAATTAGATTTAGAACAAATGATTAAAGATTACGAACA
>CAOKBR010000045.1 GCA_948466735.1 uncultured Mycoplasmatota bacterium
TCTTATTGCTTCTATCATGGAAAGTTATCATTTACACAGATTTTTGGACACACTCCATTTTTGCTGAAATTAAGGATTTGGTTACTCCGTAATTGGATTTATTATGTTTTAATTGTGATTACTTTAATTTGCACTTGTTATCGATTAAGTTTTCCAAAGTTTAGTAAGATTGATGCATCTAGAAAATTAATAGGTACAATTGTTGATATTACTTATGAAAGCGAAGAGGTTTGGCTTCTAATTAGTGTTTCAAACCGTGAAAAGATAAAAGCAAGATATGACATCAAAGATTTAGGAAATTTTTCATATCAATATGGTGATGTTATTGTATTTCAAGGAGAAGAATTGTTAATACCTAGGGCAAGTATACCTTATGGATATGACTATCAAAAGAATTTAGCTTTACAAAATATTTTTCATCAAGTAGAATTAAAGGAAATAAAAAAGGTAAAAAGTAATCTTTTGATAGTTAAAAACTTTGTCTATCACCGATTACTTTCTCTAAATTCATCAAGAAAGTATGTAACTACTTTTATCTTAGGAAAAAACCAATTGGATTCCATGTTTAAATATCAATTGCAAAACTTAGGAATTAGCCATTTATTTGCTATATCGGGTATGCATATTTCCTTATTATGTGGCGGATTATTATGGTTATTAAAGCGCTTATCTCTAAAAGAAGGGTATCGTTATTTTTTCATGATTTTATTTCTACTACTTTTTTTCTATTTAACCAATTATACACCATCTTTATTAAGAAGTGGAATATTTACTATTTTTCTATCACTCAATAAATATTTTTATTTTCATATTAAAGGAGTAAATCTGCTTTTATTCTCTTTGACTTTCATTTTATGGTTTTATCCATCTTATTTATTTTCTCCTGCTTTGCAATTTTCTTTTACGACGAGTTTCTATTTGGTACTGTGCCAAGATAAATTAAAAGAAGGTAATTATTTTACTCGTTTATTAAAAACATCATTCATTTCTTATTTTGCTAGTCTACCTATCGTACTATATTATAGTGGAAGTAGTAATATCCTTGCTATTTTTTACAATTTACTTTTTGTTCCCATAGTCTCTTTTATTCTATTTCCTCTTTGTCTATTAACTTTTTGTTTTCCTATACTAGATCCAATTTGTACTTTGGTTATTCATTTATTTGAACAGTTAGTTCATTTATGTAGTAGGATACCAATTGGAGAAATCATTATAGGAAGAATTCCTCTTTGGATGATTTTTCTTTATTTTGTTTTTCTTATCTTAGCACTTTCACATAAAAAGAAGTATTTTCTTTTTTCTTTCCTTTTACTATTAGGAAAATACTTTTATGTAGATTCTAGTGTGTATGTTTTGATGATTGATATTAATCAAGGAGATTGCTTTTTATTTCATGATGGGCGTGAAAACATTTTATTAGACACTGGTGGAAATTCATTTTCTAAAAATCCCATTGGACTATATAAAACGCTTCCCTTATTAAAAAAATTAGGAATTAAGAAGTTAGATCATATGATATTAAGCCATGGGGATGATGATCATTTAGGAGATGCTTTGTTTTTATTAAAAAATTATCCCGTTAAAAATGTATGGATTAATCAAGGGTCTATCAATCAAAAAGAAAAACAATTAGTTAATTGGTATCATGCTAAAATAGTAAATCAAGACTTTATTTTAAAAACAAAACATATGATGTGGCAACAATTAAATAAAGCATTTGCTGATGAAAATGATTCTAGTTTAGTATTTTTAATCTCTAGTTTTTCAAAATTTTTATTGTTTATGGGAGATGCTTCAATAAAAACCGAAGAATATCTTTTATCTACTTACTCTCTACCTAAAATCGACATTTTAAAACTAGGACATCATGGAAGTAAAACAAGTACATCTAGTAATTTATTAGAAAAAATAAGTCCTAAGTTAGCTTTAATTTCAGCAGGGTTAAATAATCGTTTTTCTCATCCTCATCAAGAAGTATTATCAAGGTTAAAAGAATATAATATTCCATATTTTTTAACAAGCGAAGTAGGAAGTGTAAAAATTAATTTAAAAACAGGAACAATTACTTTCTATTTATCATAAAATATAATAACGAGATTACTCGTTTATATAGATGGGAAGAATTATCTCTTCCTTTTTTGTTGCCAAAGAGGAAAAAATGTGATAAAATAACTTAGAAAAAAGGGGGAGTATAATGAACGAGAGTTATAAAACGTATTTTATGTTAGTGAAAAAATACAATTTATCTAGTGAAAGTATCCGATTAATGGTTGCTACTGAGTGTTATTTCTATCAACTAGTGAATCCTATCAATGCCAATAATACATACCTTATTGCCAATCAAAGAATCAAAGGGTGCGACCTTATTACTTTAGCTGATATCGTTAGAAACTTAGATAAACTAAACGATTTTTGTACTTCTTATTATGCAATAGATTGTAAGTTTAAAATAGGAAACCGTGAAGAGGTAGCAAAGAAATTTAGAGAAGTTTTAACTTTATCTACTTTTAATGAAAAAGAAATTGGAAAGATGGTAAATTTAGTAGAACTAGAAGAATACCGTGAATATTTTGCTCCACCTAAAGAAAAAGAAAAGTATGATGAAATAAGAAGAACGAGTGATTATACTTATCGTAGATGTGATTTATTAATTGGTAAAATGGTATATGATGAATTAGTTGAAAATAGCGATAGACTCCTACTTAAAAAATGGAGAGGTATTACCAAAATATCTTTAGAAGACTTATCTAGGTTTACTACTACTTATTGTCAATTTTATCATCCAAAAAATTTAAAAAGGACAAAGGCAATTTTATCTAAAATGCAATGTAGTTTTAATTATACTAAAATGGAAATCATTCAAGAATATATTAGTGGTTTAGAAGACTTAGAACATAGTCCAATGAATTATGATGAACAATTTTGTATAAAGCATAACTTAAATTGGCAACAATTAAAAACACTTTTATTCAGTTTAAAGTTTGTAGAAAAAGAAGATGAATCATTACTGGATAAAGTTTTATTCTTGCAAATGGAACATAAAAAACGTGTGTTAAAAAGAATTGAGAAACTCTTACCTCAATTATCTCAACAATTAGAAAACGGAGTTTATGTTGAAAGTGAAAAACGTTATCGTAAGATGGATATTAGCGATTATTTAAGCCAAGTTACCTTAAATGCAAGCGATTTTAGAAATTATTTACTTCAAATTCCAATGGATAGAGAAAAAAGAAGACAATGGGAGAATTTTTTAGGAGAAAATGTGGGAAATTCAAAGCGACTTGACTTTACCTTTGGAACATCATGGGATTACTATGCGGCAAATGTGAATTCTATTACTGCTAAAATAGCAAAGGATTTTATTCGTCTAGGTATGGAAGATACTTTTTTCCATATGCCTACAGAAGAGGAAAGACTAGAAGTGTATTATGAATTAAAAAAAATATTTCTAAAAGTATCCATTCAAATGTTTTACCGTGCATTAGAGGTAAAATATGCTTATCCTAAATGGATAGGGGAAAAAGAAACAGAAAAAATAAAAAGAAAATAATCAGGTGATCATTATGTTAAAAGAATATAGAACATATTTTTTACTCGTTACCAAATATAATTTGATTTATGAAAGTGTTCGCTTTAGTGTCGCTGAAAATTGTTATTGCATAGAAAAAAGCGGAGTAGTTGAACGTGGCGTATATAATATTAATAATCGAAAAATTCCTAGTAAAGATGTAGTTGTACTTGCTAATATTTTTAAAGATATAGAAAAACTAAATGATTTTTGTACATCTTATTATCCAGCAAATTATCAATTAAAAATCAAGGATAGAAAAAAGATAAAAGAAGCTTTCTATCAAGTATTAAATAGAAACTCTTTCAAACAAGTGATACTAAAAATCAATAATTATAATTCTTCAATTCAAGAACTTGTTGAGCAATTAGAAGAGTATCGCGAATATTATGCAACTGATATAGAAAAAGAAAAGTATGATGAGATAAGAAGAAAGGAAAATAGTACTTATCGTTTGGTTGAACCTTTACTAGGAAAAATGATTATTCAAGAGATATTTTCATCAACTTACCAAGATACTTTTGATAAATGGTGTCAAAAACAAGGAAATTCTAGTGTAAAGGTTAATCGTTATATTGATGCTTATTTAGAGTATTTTGCATCAAAGGATGAAATAGAACGTTATCAAAATTTGAAAAATAATATAGCACTTTTAAAGCGAGAACAAGAAAAGAAAGATGATTCTTATCGTGAAAAGGTCGTTAAAGAGTATTTAAAATGGTTAAAAGATCCAAAAAATCAAACACGAGGATATGCTGCACGTTATTCTATAGAATCTGGTTATGAAGTAAGATATATTAAGGTAATGTTAAGCGCCTTAAAAGAAGCTCCTTACTCTAGCTCTAAAGCTTTGTATCAAGAATATTTAACTGTTGTTAAAAAAGTGAGGCAAAAAATTGAACAAGATGAACAAGCTGCAATAGAGGAGTTAACAAAAATTTTGAAGGAGGGAGTTTATTTAGAAGAGGAGCAACGCTATCGGAAAATGAATGTCTTAGATTATCTAAGTAAGTTACCTTATACTCCAGAAGTACTGTGTTGTATTATTAATCAACAACACTATGATAGAGAAACTTATTTATTATGGAAAGAGTTTATTAAAAATGAAATTGGGATGATGAATGATTATCATTACTATGTTGAACAATTTTTTACTACTTCTCTAGAGGCAATTCTTCTTAGCGAAAAAGATGTTTTAGATGTATTCATTGCTAGTATGGAACAATGTTTTGAAACCCCATTAACGAAAGAGGAAAAATTACAAACTTACCGAGAATTACGAAAGATTTATCGTTATATTCCAGTTCGCTTATTGTACTCTGTTTTGAAAGCAAAACATGGATACTTTGAGTATATGGATGAGATAAAAAAAGTAAAGAAAAAGGGAACATTATCCTAAAAGAAGAAGATGTTTCTTTTTTTTCTTCCTTGCATAAAATAGATTGGGTGATAATATGTTAAGTGATGATCGTTTTGTTCAAGAATCACTAATAACCAATTTATTTTATTTAAGGACAATAAGAGAGTTCTGCATCAATATTCAATCTTCGTTTTTTAAAAATAATGAGTCATATATTAATCAAGCAGAAGAATATGCTATTGAATGTGGAAAACTAGCAGAAAAATATTTAAGTATAGCAAATTTTAATATTAATGAGTTTGCTTTAAATAGTCAAATCTTAGTAACGGATTATACATTAGATAGTGAATATTTAACAGAAAAATTGTTTGGTGTTTCTATTAATACAGAATTTACTAAGAAAGAATTAGCTTTAATCCCAGGTGCGAATCTAGACCCATCAGAAGAAATGATTAATCAGTTGGAAGAGTGGAATTTACAAGCATCTTCTTTAGTTAGTGCTTTTATCGAGTTTTGTACTAAGATTGTAACAGCGCAAGTAACGAATGAATTATTTAGTTATTCTTATCCTTCTTTAATTTTTTATATGATTGAAGAGTGTAGTCTATATTACCGAAAACTAGATCAATTAATTCAAAAGTTAGATACAAATCCAACAACAGTATTAGATTTAGAATTTTGGTTTAATCAAAGTATGCGTCAACAAGCCTTATTTATTCGCGGTTTAGTAGATCCTTCTTATGAGGATGTTTATCGATTAGCAGCAAGTTTTACAGTAGAATATAATCAATTATTAAGTGATTACCAAACTACAGCATTAACCCCAGAAAATCAGCAAATGTTAACCGATAGAAGTATTGAACTTGTTCAAAGATTTCAAACCTTTATTAAAGAATTAATTACTAATGTCTTAAATGCCAAATTATATTTTATTGTAGAACCAATTTTTTTAGACAATATGCTTACTGAAGCAAATTATTTTTTATATCAACTAAGATTAAATGAGTCATTAAATCCGTAATTAAATTCTTGTTTTTTCATTTGCTTTAATGTATACTCTAAGTATAGAAAGTAGATGTGAATTTATGAAAATTAACCAAGGGACACATTATAAAATAAAACCTATATATAATAAGAATTTTATAAGAGCAGGAGTCAATATCTTGTTCTTT
>CAOKBR010000046.1 GCA_948466735.1 uncultured Mycoplasmatota bacterium
TAACAGATGATGAGTCATTTGGAGAATCATATGATAAAGAATTAGCGTGGAGAGACCAAATGAATCATGATGCGATAAGAGAAGGTTTTCAACAAGGACTTGAGCAAGAACGAAAAAATATGATATCTAGATTAAGTACTAAACTTGATATCGATTCCATTATAGATATAACTGGCTTATCTAGAGAACAAGTAGAAAATTACTTAACTTGTGATTAATAATATCCAATACTTTAAGTTGACAAAAGCAAATAAATTCATTAAACTATTAATTAGTTATAGGCATAGAAACTTCCTTATTCATTAAAATGCTAATTAGTTTCCGCCTATAACCTTTTTTGTATCGGAGTGATAATTTTGGAAAAAGAAATATTAAAATTATTTAAAGGTTTTATTGGAAAACAATCAAAAGACTTTTCTTCATTAGGGATATCTTATGGTCTACTTATTCCATCTAGTGCAGGTAAAAAAGTAATTGAAGAAGCAATAAAATTATATGGAAAAGATGGAAGTAAATGGAATCAATCGTTTCATAAAAGTTTTGATATAGTAAAAAATTCCCCTATAGAAGAATTAGTTACTAGCCAGGTACTTCATTATTTTACAACCTATGGACTAGAATCTTTAGGACTTTACAATAAAGAACTAGTCTATATTCCAAAAGAAAAACTAGATATTCCTAAACTAGAGGAAGATATCGAATTTATCGTGATACATCCGTTTGCTGAAAAAGAAATTAAAGAAAAACTTTTCACCTTATTAACTAGTGGAATTGCCTTAAGTAAGGATAGTATTGAATGCATTTTATCTTTAGCAAAATACATTGAAAAAGATGATTTAGACAAAATTAAAAATAAAGAAGTGAAAATTGCTTTATATGAGTATTATCATATGTTACCAAATAACGAAGAAGAATTTTTAAGATATTTACTTTATCGTTTAACTAATTCAACTTTAAAAATACAAAATGATGAAATGATTTTAATGATTCAACAAAGTGATAAACATGTTGCTTTATCCTTATTAAAAGCATATTTAAATAGCGATAAAAAGTATCATCAATTATCTTCTATTTTCTTAAGGAATAAATGTTTATTTTTAGCCTTAAAACAACCATTTAGCAAGATTGATATGGAAGATGAAAATGTACGCTTAGAACTTAATCATATCATTAATCGGTTAAGAAAATTAGCGAAAAAATATCATCAACCCTTAAAAAAAGATTTACTAGACTCCTTAACGTTAGAAAAAAGTGTTATTGATTTAGAACAATTAAAAAAAAGATTAGATCATATTACCATTTTTAGAGAAGCTAGAATATTAAATGGAATAATGTATCGTTTAAAAGGGCAAAAATCAATCGTTTATCAGGTTCGAAATGGTAAGGCGTATGCTACTAATTTAAGAGAAAAAAAAGATGATTACCAACAAAAATTAAAACAAATGGCTAAAATAATAAAGGTTCATTTACTAAAACGTTTAGAAAAAAAGGTAAAAGGGAAAACCATTTATATTCCTGAATCAGTTGTTTATGCGTTTCCTGTTAGCGAGAAAAAGTTTATGGGTAATATTCCTTTAGGTTCTTATTTAGAACTAGCAAGAAATCAATCGTTAATTTATGGAGTATATTGGAAAAATATTTTAAACCAACAACTAGAAGAACGAGTAGATCTTGATTTAAAGCAATTAAATAAAGATCAAGTTTTTGGGTGGGATGCAATGTATAGAGGTAATGACTTTGAGGTTTTATTTAGTGGCGATATGACAGATGCTCTCCTTCCTTTAGGTGCATCAGAATTATTTTACGTCGATAAAAAGTATACTAGAGGAGCATTCTTAATTACTCTTAATATGTTTACTTCTCATCAAGTTGATATTCCTTATGAATTTGTTATTGCCAAAGCAAGACATATGGTATCTAGACAAAAACATTATGTGTTAGACCCCAATGATATTTTAATAAAATTGGATAAGATAATTTCTCATCAAGAACGTCAAGAAGCAATAGGAACCATTGCTATTAGTGATAAAATCCGCTTTTTCTTTAATCAATTTAGCTTTGGATCCGATAAAAAAATAGGTTCTAGCACTTCACGTAATGATGATGTTACCATAAGTGCATTATCGTATTTACAAAGTTATAATAAAATTCAACTAAAACTGAATAAACTTCTAATAGAAGCAGGTGCTAATATCGTTAGTACTATGAAGGAGAAAGTTGATATTAATTTATCGTTGAACTCTATTAGCAAAGATGATATTATTTCCTTATTAAAAGATTAATTGCTAATCTTTTTCTTTTCTTTTGAGCATTTGACAAATGGTGATAGTTTATGGTATAATGTAGCAATCATTAAGGGGGAAGAGAATAATGTTAGAATTACCAGTATTTTATAGTGTATTGAATCGTTTAGAATGCCCAGTGCTAAAAGAATTAAAAAATATTAAAATGGATAAAGAAAGAATAGAACAATTAAGAGCCATCTTTTTTGATTTAGAAACTAGTTTAAAACAAGGACAAGAACTTTATCAAAAAGAATGTTTACAACGCCAAAATTTTGAGGAAAATTATCAACAAAAACATCCTGTGTTAGCTAAGTATCGTGTTAAATTATCAAAAGAATTAGGGTTAGCTCTTACTCCAAACTTTGTAATGATTGATGAAAAACAATTAAGAATTATAAAACAGATCTACGCTGAGTACTTAGAATTAACCAAGAAAATTGAACAGAATATGACTAGAACAATTCAATATTTAAAAAAAGAAATAGAAATTAATATTAAAATTTTAAAAAGTAAACGTGATCAATTTCAAGATGAAATTACTAAAGAACAAGAAGCCTTAAAATTAGAAGAGCGAATGATTCAATTTAGGGAACAAGTGTTAAAAGAAATAGTACCAAATAAAATTATTTCTAGCTGTCCATGGGAAGACCTAGCGTTATATGATATTGAAATACTTGAAGATACGACGTTAAAATTTAGTGAAATGAAAGAAAATTTAAATGTTTTATCATCAATGATGAAGAAAATTACTAACTTTTTTGAAACATATCAAATACGTCAAAAGGAAAGTAAAGAGAAAAAAGGAGAAATTGCTAACCATTTAAGATTACATCCATTAAAAAAACGATACGCTAAAGCATTATTCGAATACCACCGTTTAGTACCAAACATTTCTTTAGAAGAATACAATGATTTTTTACAAAAAATGGATGAATATGGAAATTTATTATCTTCTATTGCTACTCAATTTTTTCTATTAACTTTTACTGCACATAACAATAACCAAAAAAATAAAGAAATTGAAAATAGACACTTAGAAGGTGTGAACAATCGAATTTTTCTTCTAATCAAAAAGAAAAAAGAAGAGTTATCAAAAAGAAAACAGGTCATAGATTATTATGGCAATATGAACTTAGTGGATGTTGTAAAGAAAAGTCAAAAGGTAAAAAAATAAAAGGCGATAAAAGCCTTTTTTCTATAAGTAAAATAAACTAGCAATAAACGATGCAATCATTACTAAAACTAATACAATAGAAACAATTTTTACCACTTTTTTATTCATTAATGCCACCTCGCTAGTTATCATTATAAAGTAAATTGCAAAAAATGTAAAATAAAATTGGGTATCTTTCTTATTTTTCTTCATAAATTTAACTGGGTGATAGATATGGAAAAAAAGAAAAAAGAATTACCACATATTTTAAAGCAAAAGAAAATGTATATGTTTTTAGCTATTTTTACCCTTGTTGGCATTATTTTCGGATGTATTTTTATTACAATGTTAAGCGATGTTGATCATCAATTAGTCACTAGACAATTACAAGATTTTTTCCTTCAAATTAAAGAAAATAATATTCATTATAAAGAAGGATTCATTAATAGCCTCACTACTAATTTATTATCAACGGTATTTATTTGGCTCCTTGGTATTTCTATTGTAGGAATTCCAATTATTCTATTTTTACTATTTTTAAAAGGCTTTACTACTGGATTTTCTATGGCAATAATCATTAAAACTTATCATGTAAAAGGAATACTAGGTGCCATTACTTATATATTTCCCCATCACATTTTATCACTACTACTAAGTATTATTTTAACCTTTTATGCAGTAAATTTCTCGATTAAGCTTTTTGCCTATCTTTTTCTAAAAAAAAGTATTGATTTAAAACAAGCGATGCAAAAATATAGTAAAATATTAGGGTTTTGTTTAATTGGTTTTACGCTTACTTCATTAATTGAATCATTTATTTCACCATATTTAATGAAACTTTTTACAAATTTAATAAAATAGAGTATAATATTAACTGGTGAAAAACAAATGGAAAAAGTTGTAGTAGGAATGAGTGGAGGAGTTGATTCGTCGACTGCTGCCATTTTATTAAAAGAACAAGGGTATGAAGTTATTGGATTATTTATGCGTAACTGGGATAGTGGGCTAAATAATGATATTTTAGGTAACCCGAATAATATGGCTGATGTGTGTCCCCAAGAAGTAGATTATCAAGATGCGTTAGCTGTATGTGAAAAAATTGGAATACCATTACATCGTATTGATTTTATTAAAGAATACTGGGATTATGTGTTTACTTACTTTTTAGATGAATTAAAAAAAGGAAGAACACCAAACCCTGATATTATGTGTAATAAATATATAAAATTTGACTATTTCCTAAAAGAAGCACATCGTTTGGGGGCAAAATATGTAGCCACTGGACATTATGCTAAACTAGGAAGTGATGGTCTATTAAAAAAAGCAAAGGACGAAAATAAAGATCAAACCTATTTTCTATCGCAATTAAGTAAGGAACAACTTAAAAATATTTTGTTTCCTTTAGGGGATTTAGAAAAAAGCGAGGTACGAAAAATTGCTTTAGAACACGAGTTAGTAACAGCGAAAAAGAAAGATTCAACAGGAATTTGTTTTATCGGAGAACGTCATTTTAAAGAGTTTTTAGAAAATTATTTACCAAATCAAAACGGAGATGTTATTGATATTGATCAAGATAAAGTAATTGGAAGACACCATGGATTAATGTATTACACTATTGGACAAAGGAAAGGACTAGACATCGGTGGGTTTAGTGATAAACTTTTTGTAGTAGGAAAAAACTTAGAGAAAAATGTTTTGTATGTATCAATGGGAGAGAAAAGCGAGTATTTATATTCCAATAGTTGTATTGTGGAAGAAGTTAACTTTAATTGTTCTTTGAGACCAGAAAAATGTATGGCAAAATTTCGTTATCGTCAAAAGGATATTCCCGTTAAAATTACCTATTTAGAAAATAATGAATTACTAGTAGAATATGATAAAGTAAAAGCTGTAACTCCTGGACAAGCTTGTGTTTTATATGATGGAGATATTTGTTTAGGGGGAGGATTTATTAAAACAGTGTGTAAAGATGGTAAAAAACTTTGGTATTTATTATAAAGTTAGATTTAGCATAAAAATAAAAATTTCGTGCTTTTTATAAAAAATTGAATAAAATAATTAACAAAAATCATCATTTGTGATAGAATAGTAATGTTTCGTATGAAAGAGGGAGTGTTAAACAATGAAAAAAACAAAAATTATTACGAGTTTAGGGCCATCTAGTTATATTCCTGATGTATTTGAACAAATGGTTTTAGCGGGCGCTAATGTAGCTCGTATTAACTTTTCTCATGCG
>CAOKBR010000047.1 GCA_948466735.1 uncultured Mycoplasmatota bacterium
TTACAGCCATTTAATGGACTGGTTGGAGATGACTCAAACCACAGATTTTTAATTTAATTGTTAATTAGTTAGTTAACACGTTAGTTTTTAGCTAATCGATGTTTTATTAGATTACGTGATTACATAATTAGAAGTTCTGTGTCATCTCCTTTTTGCATGATGCATGATACCTCCATTAAGATTAGGAGTCAAGTCATAATATAGAAAATTTTGTCTACCATCCTAAAAACACTCATAATTTAATAAATTATAAAATAGCAGGATAAGAAAGATGTGTATCAATACATAGTTTTCCTTTTAAAATAAAGAAAGCTATATACACAATTCTTATTTTGTACTCACGAAATTCATCCTACTTTCTAGGATGATATAAAGGAAATTCTCTTATTTTATAATACTTTATGGCATATAAAAACATCCTAAAATTCTTAAACTAATAAAAATTATAGGATGATTAAATTTTTAATTATTTTTCTTCGATTTCAAAATTTAATAATTCTTCACAGATTTTCTCATACAAATCTTGTTCGTGTTTTATTGTATCAATTAAAAACATTTTATCAGTTGTATATTCTTTTAACCCTCTCATATAATAAGATTTATCATCATCAAGTACAATAAATGGCATAATATTATTTTTCAAACATTCCTTAAACATTATAATTCTACCAACTCTTCCATTACCATCACCAAAGGGGTGAATTTTTTCGAAACTATAATGAAAATCAATAATATTTTCTAAAGTAATATTAGTTTTAGAATTATATTGGGCAAGTAATTCATCAATTTCTTCTTCAACTTTTTCTAGTGAAGTTGTGTTAATAACATTAACAAGACCTATCATATTTGGAACTACTTTAAATCCACCAACATTGTATCTAGGGTTTTCTTCATCGCTAGTATTTCTTTTTAATATTTTATTCATTTCAATAATCATTTCTTTTGATAAAACATAATCAACATTATCTAGAATATAATCAAATAGTTTAAAATGATTTTTAGATTCGGTTAAATCGTCTAACTTAATTAAATCTTCACTTTTAATAATAAAAGCTGATGTATCAAATATAGCTTCAGTTTGATCACTAGTTAACCTACTACCCTATATCTTATTTGAATTATAAGAAAAATTAACTTGTGAATAATGATAGATATTTCCCTTAAATTTTGATTCCTTTTGTTTAATTAATTCATTTCTAATTTTATTTATATCCATATTACACATCCTCCAATGAAATATTAATACCTGATTCACAATGTTTATAAAACTCTAAAACATTTAGATGATATTTTGGTTTTGAATAATGATATATACAAAGATTATCTTTATTATAATTATTAATTAATTCATATTTAATAAATTTTTCTCTAACTGAGGCTAATAAATCTTTTAAAGAGTTATATTCATGTATCCCTTTAAATTTTTCCCACGAATGTTCAAACCAATAATACTTATTATCTTTTTCAAAAGTTAAAAATGTATGTGTAGGACATTTATCATTATCGTAATGAACTATAAAATAAGTTTTAACATTCCAATTATTTCTTTTAAAAAAATATCTTTCAAGTTCTACTTGATCCCAACATACACCAACTTTATTTTTTATAATTTCTTTAGGACTTTGTAATACATAATTATCTGAATAGTTTTCATCAACTATTGTATGTTTATCATTTCTTTTATCAACCCATCCATATTCTATATTTTCCATTAAGTTCATAATTTCAAACTCGTTATAATAGTTCCAAATATTCAGTTGTCCTTTTGCTTTTATAGGCTTTATAGGTTCAATATCTTCAAGTATCCAAGCATATCTACCCTCTGCATATTCTCCACAAATATATTCTTGATAATTATTTCTTTTCATTTCTTCCACATACTCTTTAGTCATATAAATACAATCAACTAAATTACATTTGCAAATAATATTTCCAAAATTCATATCTTTATTTTCAACTAAAGACATCAATTCTTTATCCAATAAATCACATTTAGATGGTTTCGTCATACTTGCATGAATATATAATTCTCCCCTATAGTCAGTTTCCCAACTTCTAGTCTCAATTAACTTCTTTTTTTCATATATCAAAGTAGCAAAAGGTTCTGTTAAACTTAATACTTTCATCAAATTCACCTATAAATATTATAACACACAAAAAGACATTTCTTATTAAAATGCCTTTCATTTTGTACTTATTTTCTCTTAAATACTATAGTCTATCATAAATTATCACACTTGAGGTACTTCATGCATAATTGTTTTATGAACACAACGTTCTTGCATAGGTTCCATAATTGGTTGAGGCATATTACATGGACAACCTCCTTGTGCTTGTGGCATAGCATTCATATTTACATCGATAGTCATATCATTATCGATATAATTATTATCTCCAATAAAATTTGCTGTCATTTCATTATGACGGTCGAACTCAACATTTCTGTCGTTTCTAAATAACATACATATTCCTCCTATCTAGTTTATAGTATTCGCTATTTCTATATAGGAAGATAGTTTTCGCCTATATCTTAGTAATTTTTTTAAAAAGGAAATTTCATGTTTCCGCTAGACATTTGCTTCATCATTTTCTTCATTTGGTCAAACTGTGCTAATAAACGGTTAACTTCTTGAACACTTAACCCACATCCGTTTGCAATTCTAGTTTTACGACTAGCTTTAATGATATCAGGATTACGTCGTTCTTCCTTGGTCATGGATAAAATAATAGCCTCAACATGAGAAATTTGTTTTGGATCAATATTTACATTATTTAATCCCATTTTAGATGCTCCTGGAAGTAATTTTAATATATTTTCAAGAGGTCCTAGACGTTTAATTTGTTTCATACTAGCAAGAAAATCTTCCAAATCAAACTTACCATTTTTCACTTTTTTCGCTGTTTTTTCAGCTTCTTCTTGATCAATTGCTTCCGTTGCTTTTTCCACAATTGATAAAATATCACCCATTCCAAGAATTCTACCAGCCATTCTCTTTGGGTCAAAAAGTTCTAATCCATCTAATTTTTCACTAACACCCATGAACTTAATAGGAACATTGGTTAGATGACGTACAGATAGGGCAACACCACCGCGAGTGTCACCATCTAACTTAGTTAAAATTACACCTGTTAGAGATAATGCACCATTAAATCCTTCAATAACATTAATAGCATCTTGTCCCATCATCGAATCGATGACTAATAAAACCTCTTGAGGTTTAGCAAATTGTTGAATTTCAATTAACTCATCCATCAATTCTTCATCAATATGTAATCTACCAGCTGTATCGATTAATACATAATCGTAATTTGCTTCCTTTGCTTGTGCTAGAGCATGTTCTACAATTTCAACAGGATTTTTCTTTCCTTCTTCAAAAACTTCAATGCCTAGTTCTTTTCCTAGTTGCTTTAACTGATCAATTGCTGCAGGTCGATACACATCCGCTGCTACTAATAATGGCTTCTTCGCATGTTTTTTTCTTAATAAATTAGCAAGCTTAGCAATAGAGGTTGTCTTACCACTACCTTGTAATCCCACTAACATTAAAATAGCAGGATTTCCTGAAAGATTTAATGGCCTACTTTCTCCACCTAATAACTCTGTTAATTCATCTTTTACAATTTTAACAAAAAGTTCCCCAGGTTTTAGAGATTTTTTTACCTCCTCTCCTAAAGCTTTTTCTTTCACATTATTGGTAAATTCTTTTACTACTTTATAATTAACATCTGCTTCTAATAAGGCTAAGCGAATATCACGCATCATATCAGAAATATTATCTTCGGTGATTTTTCCATAACCTTTTATTTTATGAAGTGCATTTTGTAAACGATCTCCTAAGCTTTCAAACATATTCTTTTCACCCAAAGTTATTATACTAAAATAGATAATGCTTGTAAAGTGAAAGTATTTTTAACTACTCATCGTGTAAAAGATTCATTACTAAATCAAAGATAACATCTTTTTCTTTAAGATTAAATTCAGCAATTAGAAGTGTCAATGCAAATAAAGTATTATTGTCAATTAGTTGTCTATCATTTTTATATAAAATGTCATAAAAGATGTAAAATAGATAAATAACGTAGCAGCAATTCTTTTAAATTCATTAATAAGTGCAATATCTAGTTTTTTTCATAACACCAGTGATTGTTGCAAATTTTATAACAGCTGAATCATCACACTCTTTATTCAATAAATTTTTATGTGCTTAGATATTACTTATCTTCACCAAATAATTTTTATATCTAATCTAAATTAAGCCCACTGGTACAAAACGTTTTCTAAAAAAGTTTTGCCATGGTATAAAGTATTTATTGCAACATTAAACCATCACTAGTAAGTTCATATACGAAGTCGATAACTTCTAAAATATACCTACGATCATGAGAAACGCTAATGATGGCACCTTTGTATTCACGCAAAGCCTTTCGAATCACGGGATTAGATAATGGACTCAAATTTCTCGTTGGTTCATCTAACAATAAAACATTACACTTTTCTAACACCAATTTTACTAAAAATAATTTTGCCTTACTTCCATTACTCAAATCTTTAATTTTTCCTAACATTTCCTGATTGGTAAACTTCATATTTCCCAAATATGTTCTAGCCTTAGTTAATTCCAATTTTTCCTTACTAGAAATTAAGAAGTCTAGTACCAATTGATTAAAATCCATCATTTCCTCATAATTTTGGGGCATATATCCAAGCTTAATGTCTACTCTATCTTTTAAATTTTTTTCTATTTCCTTAATTAAAGTAGATTTTCCTACCCCATTTTTTCCTATAATACAAATATGGGAACCCCCTACTACTTCTAATTCGATATTTCTAGCAAGAGTTTTCTCTTTTATCTTTAATTTCGTAAGATGAAAATCAAGTATCTTTTTCATTTTGGGTACTTCTACATCATCAAAAAAGAATTGAATGGATTCCTCTACATCAGGTATTTCTGTTAATTCTACCGAAGAAAGCCTTTTTTCCTGTAACTTTAGCGAATGCATTTTCTTTTTTAACATTTTAGCGCCATGTGGATCTTTTCTTGAAATAGTATTTTGTTGATACTCCACCTTTTGCATAATTTGATTTAATTGTTCTTGTTGTTTTTTCTTTTTCCGCATTTCTGATTTTGCCACTTGT
>CAOKBR010000048.1 GCA_948466735.1 uncultured Mycoplasmatota bacterium
AGAACTTTTAGAAAAAGAAGAAAATATGAAAAAAATCAAAGAAGATTTAGTACTTAACTTTGATAAAAATAAAGAAAAAGTTTATCATTATGAACAATTAAATAAAGCTAGTTAAAAAGAATAGCACAAGCTACTCTTTTTTATGGTTCTAGACGATTAGGTCCACGGAAGATAAACATTGTCTCTTTTATTGAACCCGTTTCTAGTAATAACATCGTAATTCGATCAATTCCAATGGCAAATCCACCATGAGGAGGACATCCATATTTAAAGAACTCTAAATAAAATTTAATATCTTCTCCTAGCCCTTTTTCTAAAGCTTGTTCTTTTAATAATTCATAACGATGTTCTCTTTGTGCACCAGTAGTAATCTCGCAACCTTTCCAAATTAAGTCGTATCCTTGTGGAATACCATCTTTTCTCATATGATAGAAAGCTCTTTTTTTAGCACTATAGTCTGTGATAAAGACAAATTCGTGTCCATATTTTTCTTTAATGTACTTACTTGCTAATTTTTCTGATTCACTGTTCATATCACCAACATCTAAAGGATCCATACTAAAACCAAATTTTTTTTCTAACTCTTGATATAACTCTTCTAACTTTATTCTAGGGAAAGGTTTAGTTGGAACAACAACATCAACACCAAAGACTTCTTTTATCTCATCACCATACTCTTCTTTTACTTTAGTGATTCCAGCAATCAATAAGTCTTCTTCAAAACTCATCACATCTTGAAATGAATTGATGTAACTAAATTCAATATCAAATGAGGTAAACTCTGTTGCATGACGGTAAGAATTAGAGTTTTCAGCACGAAATACAGGTGCTACTTCAAATACTTTATCAAAACCACTAGCAATGGCCATTTGTTTATAAAACTGTGGACTTTGCGCAAGGTAAGCTAAGCGATCAAAGTACTTTAACTCAAATACTTCAGCACCTGACTCACTTGCTACACCAATTAATTTAGGTGTATGAATTTCTAAAAAGCCTTTACTAATTACAAATTCTCGCATTGCTCCTACTAAACAGGTTTGCACCTTAAACATCAATAAATTCTTTTGACTACGTAAATCAAGAAAACGATAATTTAATCTTGTATCAATTGCTGCACTAGCACTATCTTTATAATTGATTGGTAACTCATCTAAACACTTGCTAGTTACCACTATTTCACTTGGAAGTACTTCCATTTGATTTAATTTGACTTTTTCATTTTGTTGTAATAGCCCAGTAACTTTTATCGTACTTTCTACAGTTAAATGAGAAACAATTTCATTTAATTGTTGATTTTCTTCGTTTTTCTCAATAGTTACTTGAATTTTTCCTGTTGTATCTCTTAATACTACAAATTGAACATATTGTAAATCACGTACATTGTCAATGAATCCTTCAAGAGTAACCTCTTTTCCATAATATTGATTTAAGTCTTTAAAATATAATGTCTTCATAAATCCTCCATCAAGAATTAAAAAGGACTAACCTTTTCATCACTTACTTCCTGATTATAGCATATCTAAAATTAAATGTAAATTGTATTTTTCCTTGTATTTTCTTAGAAAATATGATATAATAAGCACCACTAAAAGGGGGAAAAATCATGAAAGTATATCGTTTTTGTAATTGGTCAAATAATCCTTATAATGGAAGTTTAAATGAAAAATATAATCTTATTCATCTAGGATTGATCTCTCCATCAAATAACTATTTAAGAACTACTAACGTATTTCAAGATGGAATCAATACTTTTCAAGAAGATATGCCAATGTGTAAATTCTTTTTTTCAAGTCTTGCAGATGCTATAGTCACTGCAGCATCTCTTGTTACTAACCATCATGGTGAAATTACATTAATGGAAGTTGATTTTCCAAATTCTCTCCTAAATCAATCTATAGGTTTAGGATACTATGGTAACATCCAAGTTGAATTTTGTATTCCTTATTTAGAAATGTATAATGTAATGAAAAAAGAGGCTAACGATTACACTATACCTGCTTTAGAATTTTATAATGCCAATATGTATCGATATATTGATTTATCTCGGTTAGAACAATACCAAGAATTAGAAAAACTTCTTCCTAAGGTTGCAAATTATCAACAAATATGGCAGGACTATCGTTTAAGTATTTATCCGTTATTTTGTTTTATTCCAAAGGAAATTAATTTGACAATTATTTTTAAAGAGAATAGAAGTTATTATGGAAAAATAGCAAAAGAACTACAAAGGATTAGAGAAGATAAATATCATTTTGGGCAAGAATTGAAGTTAATTACTAAAGCAAGCGATGATCTTTTTGAGTTTGACCATGATTTTTCTAAGAACGAACTTTTCCATTTTACTCGTTTTATTATTGATGAGGAAAACAAGATATTACGAAAAACTTTATTTAAATAATTGCATTAAAAAAGAGAAGAGTTATATGATCATCTTCTCTATTCGGGTATTAGAATCCAAAGAACCATTTTTTCCAGTTAAACATATTCTATCCCTCCTTTCCTTGACAATTTCAGTATAGCATACTTAAAGTTAAACTCCTAGCATTTCGTGATGAATTGCTATTTTTTTAACCTATTTGACAGTTTATGGGAAAGTTGTGGGAATTTCGTTACATTTGACAGCATTTTTTACCATTTAGCGAAAAAATCAAAGAAAAAAATAGACTTTTTTCTTTTAAATTAAAGAACTACGAACAAAGATTTGAACATTTTGGTTCATGTAAACATCCACTTGTCCTTTATCTACAATTTTAACAAAGCCAAGTCCGTTCATTACAATATCTTCATAATATTTTAAAGTAAATGACTCTTTGGCTAAATCCTTTAACCTTGTATTGGTTTTCGCATTAATTCGTTTTATTTTTAACTCATTAGAAATGTAAAGTGTAAAACTATTTTTCTCACCTTCTACATAATCAATTCGAGCAATATCTTCAATCAAAAGTGCTTGACCTTTTTTTAATTGATAAGTTTTAGGTTTAATTTCTTTCTTTGGACTTACCTTTTTTAACTGTTCACTTGTTAAATAATTCACTAAATTTTGTCGATCGACCAATCCAGGAGTATCAATCAAAGTTAAAAACTCATTTAAATCAATGCTAATTTTATTTAGCGTCGTACTAGGAAGTGGAGAAATGGTTAATTGGTTAGTATTATTTGAATAATTTTTTAATAATTGATTAATCAAACTACTTTTTCCAGCATTCGTATGTCCTACTACATAAACATTTTTACTCGTTTGATGGAATTTAATTGTTTTTAATAATAAATCAATATTATAGTTTTTAGCTGCACTAATAACTACAACATCTAAAAAGTCTAGTCCTTCTTGTTTAAAGTAGGATACTAACTTTTCATCTTTTACGGATTTTGGAATAACATCTCTTTTATTTAATACTAAAATCATTTTATTGGGAATATACTCTTTCATTTTAGCTAAATCTTCTTCCACATTTAATAAATCGGTAATGTATAAGACTAAATCTTTCGTTGTTCCAATGGACTTTAGTATTTCAATATATTCTTCATTAGATTTGGTAACGACTTGATATTCCCCATAGTTTTTAAGGCGAAAACAACGTTGACACAATTCGTTTTCATAACTAGTGGTATACCCTTCTTGTAATACGTTTTCATATTGTAGTTTTACTCCACAACCTGTACAATATTTTTCACTCATAATACTTACCTCTTTCTAGATATTGCAATTTCGCATATCGTTTTAAAATGATTCGTTCAAAAAAGCGATTGATGGATGTTATTTTTAAATCACGTTTTGCTAATGGTTCTACTAAAATTGTTGCTATAGAAAAACGTTTTCCTAAAAAGATATCGGTCATTAATTGATCACCAATAATACACATTTCATTCTTTTTTAGTTGATACTCTTTACTTATTTTAAAAACAGTTCTAACACTAGGTTTAAGAGCAAAAAAGAAAATGGGAACATTTAAAATTAGATAAGATTCTACCCTTTTTTTGGTGTTATTGGTAATAATGAACACGAGAAAATCTTTTTTTATTTCGTTTATCCACTTAATTAATTCATCACTACATTCTTCATCAATTGTAGCAAGTGTATTATCTAGGTCAAAAATAAGGCACTTAATGCCCATCTTTTTTAGTTTATGATAAGGAATTTCCTTAACGTTTTTCTTATACATTGTGGGAATAAAATATCCCATCTTGATCACCTAAGGTTATTATACGTCAAATTTTAGGATTTTGCAAATAGCTTAGCACGAAAAAAATAGGAAAGAAAAGATATAGTATAGATTATAACTATATCAAAAAAATAATTTTATTTATTAATCATGATAACTGCTCTAGCTCCATTTCCAGTCATTGAAGTATAACCGTTATTAACCATGTCCCCACGATAACTTGTACCCCATAAAGACCCTGATGGAGAGGAATAAGCAGAAGAAGTCCAATAACCCCAGTCAGGATCTTGATCCACTGTTCCCCCATAAACAGTGGATTTTTCCAAATAATTATACATCCATATAGGACAACTTTTAGCAGTAGTAGTACAACCTAGGAGTTGAGCTTCTTGTACAGTAATTATTCTTGCTTTTGCTATTCTTTTTTCTAAGGTGTAGGTGTTTGTTGTACACGAATATATCCTTGAATTACTATTATAACTACATCCTGTATAAAAATTATCCTTAAATATCGTAGTTCCTAATGTGTACGTTTGATTTAATACATTGGTCCATTCCTCTGTCGCATTTTCTAATATTGGTAATACAGTTATAGGTCCCTTTGTATTGTCGTTATTCTCATTGTACCATGCTACTTGATTTATTGTATTTTCCCTTTGCTGCAAAGTTAGGGTATCACCTTCATCAAACATTACATGGAAATATTTTTCTAAAGTGTCATTCACTTGATATTTGATGATTGTTCCTGTTTCATAAA
>CAOKBR010000049.1 GCA_948466735.1 uncultured Mycoplasmatota bacterium
CGATGAAACTTGTGTTAAAGAATTAATTGACAAAAACGATACTAATATCCAATTTTCTCTTACCAAAGAAGAGAACCTATCGATAATTACCCTAGAAAAAAATATTGATAGTCTCTTTGGAAAAATCATTAACATTAAAAATTATCCCATAAAAAGTAAATATGCTTATGGAATAGAAAACAGTCAAATCATTGTTAAAAAAATGTCCATCAAGGAGTGATTATTATGGCCAGTAAAAAAGGAAAAATTATTTGTATTACCAGCATGAAAGGAGGAGTAGGAAAGACGACTCTAACAACACAACTTGCTTTAATCTATAAAAATTTAGGAAAAAAAGTTATCATTTTAGATATGGACTTATTTACAGGAAGCATTGCCTTAAACTTAGGATTAAAAGATGCCAAAACCATTTATAACACAGTAGATGATTTAAGTAATAACCGTTTTGAAGATATTTCTAGCTATGTGGTTAACTACCAAGAAAATATCGATTGCTTAGTAAGTCCAAAAGATCCTCGTCAAGCATTAAAAATTGATGGAAAATACTTAGAAATCATTTTAAATACTGTAAGTTATCGATATGATGTTATCTTAATTGATACTACCCATGGACTAAGTCGTAATTCCTTAATATTAATGGATAATGCTAATCTTTTACTCTATCTATTAACCAACGATGCTCAAGATATGAAAAGTAGTAAATCCTTTTTGTCCATTTTAAAAGATATTGAAAAAGATAATGTGAAAGTTGTATTAAACGAAGCAGTAGCACCTGATAAAAAATATTTTTCTAACTTTGATATTAGAAACGTCATTAAACATAATATAGACTACACCATTCCTAAAGACCTCTATATTAAAAACATTGATCAACTAGTGATGGATAAAGTCTATCATCGTTTAGGGGAAGCAGAAATTTATAAAAGTAAAAAAAGTTTTGAACATTTAGTAACTATGGCCAAAGAAATTATTGAGGAGGAGTAAAAATGGCAAAGAAAACTTTATTAGAAGAATTTGAATTAGATAAAGTACCCTTTAGAAAAAATCAAGAAATTGTTGCCGATTATGATATCTTTAAAGATAAAGGACTCCTTGATCAATTACGAAGTAAAATTATTCAAAATATAATTGATAACAACATTCCTGATACGACTTTATTAACTGAGTATATCAATAATGAAATTGATAGAACCCTAGAAGGATATGATTTATCGAATTTAGAACGAAGCCACATTTTTAACTTAATTGATAATGAAATCAATGGTTATGGTCCCATTACGGAATTGTTGGATGATTCTTCAGTAACTGAGATTATGGTAAATGCTCCTAATGAAATTTATGTAGAAATTGATGGACGTGTGGTAAAAGATGAAACAGTATCTTTTATTAATCAAGAACATATCTTAAGAACTATCCAGCGAATGATACAACCTCTTGGTAGAACGATTGATGCTGCTAATCCGATGGTTGATTCAAGATTAAAAGATGGATCAAGAATTAATGCTGTAATTCCTCCTTTGAGTTTACGTGGGCCTATTTTAACCATTCGTAAATTTAAAGAAAATATGTCTGATATCGAAGACCTTTTACGTAATGGTACTTTAACTCCTTATATGGCAAGGTTTTTAGAAGCATCTGTCATGGGAAAGTTAAATATCTTAGTCTGTGGTGGAACAGGTAGTGGAAAAACGACCATTTTAAATATTTTATCTAGCTTTATTGGAAGTGATGAGCGTGTAATTACCATAGAAGATGCTGCTGAATTAAAATTAAAACAACCTCATGTCATTACCTTGGAAACAAGAACGACGAACTATCAAAGTGGGGATGAGGTAACCATTCGTGATTTAGTGATTAACTCCTTAAGAATGAGACCTGATCGAATTATTGTTGGAGAAGTTCGTGGTAAAGAAGCTTTTGATATGTTACAAGCGATGAACACTGGTCATGAAGGAAGCCTAACAACACTACATGCGAATAGTCCACTTGATGCTTTACATCGTTTAGAGACCATGGTGTTAATGAGTGGTTTAGAAATTCCCATTAAAGCCGTTCGTGAATATATAGAAAATGCGATTGACTTAATCATTCATATTGAAAGATTAAGCGATGGAAGAAGGAAAATTACTAAAATTACAGAGGTCATTGGCATTAAAAACGATGAAATTGAACTTCATGATATTTTTGCATTTTTACAAAAAGGACTAACAAAATCTAATGAAGTCAATGGTGAATTCGTATTATATGATTATGTTCCTAAAACATATACCAAGATTAAAAATAAAGGAATAACAAGCGTTGATGACATTTTTAAAAATTTAGGAAAAAAATCTAAGAAGATAGAAGGTGACTAATCATGGGCGAATTTGATTTATCTTTATTTGTCATTCAAATTATTATCATCTTAGGTTTATTGGGAATCATCATTTGGTTAATTAGAATCACTAGATCAATTAGTGTTGAACAGCGAATTGGATCATATGCAATTGATCCAGTAAACGGTGATAACTCCTCATTTTTTGATCATTTATATGCTTTATTAGAAAAAGTAACAAAAAAAATGTCTATCTTCTTTAAAAAAGTAAAAATTTTTGATTCGTATAGTTTAAAGTATACCGTTTATATGGATGGTACGAAAAGAGAAAAAGAAGATCCGATGGATTATATTTCTTATAAATTCTTATCGAGTGTAGCAACATTTTTAGTCGTGTTATTATCCGATGTACTGCAGTATAAAAGTATTACTTTGTTACAAGTGTTATATAGTGTGTTAATTGGTTTCTTCTTACCTGATTTGTTCTTAATTTCTAAAAGAAAACTAAGAGAAAAGCAAATTGAAAATGAGTTATTGAAAGCTGTAATTATTATGAATAATGCTTTTAAGTCAGGTCGAAGTATGATGCAAGCTATAAAAATTGTTGCTGAAGAGTTAGATGGACCAATAAAAGATGAGTTTATGAAAATGTATATCGACCTTACTTTTGGACTAAGTCTAGAAACTGTATTTGATAGATTTTCTCATAGGGTTAGCCTAGAAGAGGTAAAATATATGACCACTAGTTTAACGATACTAAATCAAACAGGAGGAAATATTGTTAAAGTCTTCTCATCTATTGAGCGAAGTTTCTTTAGTAGACGTAAACTACAACAAGAGTTAAAATCTCTAACAGCATCTGCTAACGCTATTTTTAAGATTTTAGTATGTATTCCTGTTGGCATTTTCTTCTTGATCTTTATTTTAAATCCTGATTATTTTACGCCATTAATTACTAATGTTTTAGGTTTTGTTTTACTAGGCGTGATTTTAATCATTTATATTTCATATATTATTATCATTAAAAAAGTAATGACGATTAAGGAGGATTGAGAAAGTGGCAAAAAAAGTAGAGCTAGCAAGAAAAATTTATCGGCAAGATACTATTGATAAAATGCAAACAAAGATTGATTTACTAGGATTTGAAGATAGTTATCCAGCTGTGATTTTTCTAAATGTTAGGCTTTTATCTAGCGCATTTCTATTTTTTATGATATTATACTTATTTGAATGGGGATATATTTTTGCACCAGTGTTTACCTTTTTATATTATGTGTTTCTCCCGAAGTGGTGGATCGATAGAAAAGTAGAGAAACGTCGCCGTCATTTGGATAGTGATGCGATGTATTTCTTTGAGGTATTAACTTTATCTATCGAATCAGGTCATACTTTAAAAACAGCATTAGAAATTACATCAAGTAATATTGATTCTACGCTTTCTAAAGAATTTCAAAAAACATTAGAAGAAGTTCGTTTTGGAAAAGGATTAAATGAAGCTTTGGAAGAATTAAAAAAAAGGATACCCTCAAATACAATTAACAATATTATTTTAAACTTATCGCAATCAAATATTTTTGGAAATAGTATTGTAGAAACATTATACAATCAAATTGATTATATTAGGGAAAAGAAAGTACTAGAGACGAAGGAAAAGATTAGTAAAATTCCTATTCGTGTTAGTGTCATTTCGGTTATTTTCTTTATTCCTTTGTTGATGTTATTGATTTTATCCCCAGTAATTATTGATTTAATAAGTAGATAGGAGAATAGTGATGAGTGGACATTCAAAATGGGCAACAATTCATCGTAAGAAGGGTGAATTGGATGCACAACGTGGTAAATTATTTCAAAAGTTAGCAAAAGAGTTATATGTAGCAGCAAAAGCAGGAACACCAGATCCTGATAGTAATCCTAATTTACGTATGGTGGTAGAAAAAGCAAGAAGTGCTAATATGCCAAAGGATAATATTCAAAAAGCTATTGATAAGGCTAAGGGTGCAGCAGATGGAGAAAATTATGAAGCAGTTCGTTATGAAGGATATGGCCATGGAGGGGTAGCGTTTATGGTCGACTGCTTAACGGATAATCGAAATCGTACAGCAAGTTTAGTAAGAGCGGCTTTTACTAAGCGTGGGGGAAACCTTGGAACTGATGGGTCTGTTAGCTATATGTTTAATCGTAAAGGGATTTTAGTCGTTCCTAGTGATTATAATGAGGAAGAGGTGTTAATGACTTCACTAGATCATGGAGCAGTTGATGTGGTAACAAATGATGATACATATGAAATTTATACCAAAGCGGAGGACATGATTGAAGTAAAGAACGCCCTAGAAGAGATGGGTGTTAAAGAGTTTTTAACCAGTGAAGTAACATATATGGCTGATAATTTAATTGAACTAGATGATGAAGGTAAGGAAAAAGTCATGAATTTAGTTGATCAACTTGAAGATATAGATGATGTACAAGATGTGTATCATAATTTAAAATTAGACGAATAAAAAGAATGAACAAAAATGAAAATTAACCAAGGGACACATTATAAAATAAAACCCATATATTATAAGAATTTGATAAGAACAGGAGTCAATATC
>CAOKBR010000050.1 GCA_948466735.1 uncultured Mycoplasmatota bacterium
TCTTTAGCTAATTTAAATTGTACGAGTAATAAATATAGTTTAGAACCACGAACAGCAAAAGCAAGAATGATTACTTTACAAGAAGCTTATTCTCTAGGCTGCCTTGGTTCCGTCAAGTCTTGCCCAATATGGATGTATAACTATTTAACAAATGTTACCGATTACGGAGCGACAGTAAATAGTGATATCAATAATTATGGTTATTGGACAGTGAATACAGATTCCTCTAATTCAACTAAAGTTTGGTTTATCAATTGTGTTGGAAACATAGGTGGTGCTAGTACTTCGGTTACTAATCTTGGTGCAAGGGCAGTAGTAGTAATTCAAAAGTAGTTGCTAAAGTACTTATATTCGTGTTATAATATATACAAATGAAGGGAACTTCATACAATAAAAAAGGATACATTTGATTGGAAGAATCAAATGCTTTCCAAAGGTTTGAGAAGCATCTGAAATCAACATTTGTTGAAATCAGATGCTTTTATCTATTTAAATAGTAATGTAACCACTAAAAAGAATAGCAGGAGAATAATAACAAATAAAGAAATTTCTCTTTTTGTCATAATATCACCATCCCTTCTTATATTATAAATAATTAAGAGGTGAAAACATCTGATATTTCAAACGTATCCAAAGTGAATTATAACAAGTAATTTTTATCTATAAAATAGGGTGAGTGCAATTACCAAATAGAGTAATTTATGCTCATGATAGGTCGTTATAAAATAAGTAAAATTTCTTGTTCTTTTTGTTTCTTTTTTCTTTTAGTTACGGTATAATAATAGCCAAAGGAAGTGGTACGATGAAACATGAATTATTAGCACCCGTTGGTAGTATGGAAGCTTTGTATCAAGCAATTCATCATGGAGCAGATGCAGTATACCTTGGTGGAAAAAGCTTCGGGGCTAGAAAGTTTGCCAATAATTTTGATGACGAAGAAATGATTGATGCGATTAACTTGTGTCACCTTTATGGTGTTAGAATTTATGTTACAGTAAATACCCTAATTTATGATATAGAAGTATCATCGTTTTTATCCTATATTACTTTTCTTGTTGAACATGGAGTAGATGCTTTAATCATGCAAGACATGGGAATGATTCGCTTAGTGAGAAAACACTTTCCCAAAGTTGAAATTCACGCTTCTACCCAAATGCATAATGGTTCATTAAAGGCACTAAAAGAATTAGAAAAACTAGGAGTAGTGCGTGCTGTTATTGACCGAGAAGTACCACTTGATGTAATAAATACTTGGGATACTTCCCTTGATTTAGAAATTTTTATTCATGGTGCATTATGTGTTAGTTATTCTGGTTGTTGTTTGTTTAGTAGCATCGTAGGAAATCGAAGTGGTAATCGTGGTGAATGTGCAGGAAATTGTAGACTACCTTATCAGTTAGTAAATGAAAGTGATGAAGTATTAGATAAAGGGTATCTTCTTAGTATGAAAGAGTTAAATACGATGGAAAAAATAGAAGAACTTTTAAAAAGTCGAGCTTATAGCTTTAAAATAGAAGGTAGAATGAAAAGTCCTGAATACGTGGGATTTATTACAGCCTTTTATCGAATGATGATAGATGAATACGAACAAACAGGAAAAGTTAGCATTAATCAGGAAAAAGTTGATCAGTTAAAAACATTATTTAACCGTGAATTTACTAAGGGGTTTCTTTTTCATGAAGATAAGGGAGATATTGTCAATAGTAAAACTTCTAATCATATTGGACTTTCTATTGGAAAAGTGCTAAATGTATCAAAAAAATATATCACAATTCGCTTAAATCGAACACTCACTCAAGAAGATGCCATTCGTTTCGTAGAAAGCAATAAGGGAATGATAGTCAATAAATTATACGATCAAAAAGAGCGATTGATTAATGAATCAAGTGAAAATACAGTCGTTTTAGTAGATAATAAAATTGGTTTAGATACACTAGATCATGTGAATAAAACCCAAGATCGAAAACTATTAAATGAACTACAAAAATATAAGGAAAAGAAAATTCCTATTACCATGGAAATAGTAGCCAAACTGGGTGAAGAGTTAACTTTAACGATAGCTGATTTTTCCCATCATCAAGTAGTAGTAAAAGGGGGCAAAGTAGAAAAAGCTTTAAAGCAACCTGTTACTAAAGAAATATTAGCAAGACAATTATCAAAATTAGGAAATACACCTTTTACTGCTTCACTAGCTGATATTAAAATTCAATTAGAAGAAAATCTTTTCATCAATATTAAAGAAATCAATGAACTTCGTCGCCTAGCAGTAGAAGAATTAATCAAAAAAAGAATAGTAGTAGAAAACAAGCTCTATATTAAAGATACTGACTTTTCTAAATTTGAAGAAACTCCCGCTAAATTAGCAGAGTTTAGTGTATCCGTTAGAACCCTTGAGCAACTAGAAAGTTGTTTAAAATATCCTAATTTATTAATTTTCACTTCTAATATTAACGATTATCAAAAATATAAAAACAATGGAAATGTGCATTTAGAAACATCTCTAATTAATGAAAATTCGACAGATTATGACAGTGATATCTTACTAATCAACGAGCTGGGAGACTTTACACAAAAAGGAATAAAAATTGTCAATTATCCATTAAATACGACGAACGCTTATACTGCTATTACTTATTTAGAAAAAGGCGCTAGTGAAATTATTCCCTCTTTTGAGCTAAGAAGTGCAAATTTGTCTACATTTGTTGAACAATATCAACAAATTAGTCATAAAATGCCACCTATTCGTTATATAATTTATGGAAGATGCACTTTAATGACAACTAAGTATTGTCCAATTAAACATGCTTATAAAACCTGTCAAAAATCTTGTCAAGAAAAAACACTGTATTTAAAAAACGAAAAACAAGAAAAATATCCCATGCTAAAAGAAAATTGCTTAACAAAAATTTTACATCGTACACCAAGGAACGATATTGATAAAATTAATGAACTAAAAGCAATGGGAATAGCTTCTTTTCACCTGATTTTTACTATTGAAGAAAAAAAAGAAGTAGAACAAATTTTAAAAGAGATATTCAATTAGCAATTTCACTCTATTAAAAGTTTTTAGTTTATGTTAAAATAAATGATGAGGAGAATGTGATTAAAGATGGAAAAAGAAAAAACGAAAGATAAAAACTTACTTAGAAATTACATCATAATAGCAGTAGTTTGTATATTCACAATTGTTTTTGCATTCTATTTACGTAATTGTTATAAAGATTACGAGGCGTATCATCTAACGATACCAGTAATTAGAAATACCTTAACAGAAATGAACTCTAGTGAACTAGATCATTACGTTCAAGAAAATTATAATGTGATAGTCTACATTGGTATTCCAACTGATCAAGAATGTCGTAGTTTTGAAAAAGAATTAGCAACTTTAGTAAAAAAGTATGAATTAAAAGATTATCTTATTTATTTAAATTTAGAAAATCAAGAAAAAGCAAAGTCAACTATAAAGGAAATTAACTTAAAGTATGCGTCTAATCAATTAAAATATTATCCAGCTATTTTAATTTTTGAAGAGGGTAGTGTGTCTAAAATTTTACAAGGTAGTGCTGTTTCTCCTTTATCAATAAAAGAAGTAGAAGGATATTTCGATTCTATGAAGGAGTACTAGAAATGAACAACATTGTATTATTTGAACCAGAAATACCGCAAAATACAGGAAATATTATGAGAACTTGTGTAGCAACGAATACAAAATTGCACTTGATTAAGCCATTAGGTTTTTCTCTTGATGAGAAACATCTCATTCGTAGTGGTGTAAATTATATTGATAAATTAGATTATCAAGTATATGAAAATTTTGAGGAATTTAAAAAGAAAAATAAAGGAATTTACTATTATTTTACTCGTTATGGAAAAGTGCCTCATACAAGTTTCGATTATCAAAATAAAGAAAATGAAAATTTGTATTTTATCTTTGGAAAGGAATCAACAGGAATTCCTAAAGAAATTTTAAAAGAAGATTTATCTCATTGTATGAGAATTCCGATGAGTGCAAATGTTCGAGCATTAAATTTATCTAATTGTTGTGCAATTGTCATTTATGAAGCATTAAGACAGCAAGGATATAATGATTTACTCTTTTGTGAACCCCATAAAGGAGCTGACTACTTAGAAAAAGATGATAAAGGAAGTGAAAAACATGAAAATTAACAAAAAATTAACTAGGGGGGGGGGTAGCTTATAAAATAAAACCCTTGAATATTAAGGATGGGAATAAATTCTCATTCTTTTTGTTGCTATAAATATCTTTTTTCTTAACTTTTATCAAAAATCGACAAAAATATGCTAAAATAATAAATATAATCATAATGAGGGCAAAAAATATGAAAAAGAAAAATATAATTATAATTATTTTAATTGGAATTATTGTATCAGGAATAGTACTAATGTATTCTTCTTATGCGTTGTTTTCAGCAAATCAGATAAGTAAACCAGCAATCACTATAAAAGCAGGAACAATGAATGGAACAATAAAAGTAGATGGAACTGCTACCAATAAATTAACCTTAGCTGCTGGAGGAAAACAAACTTTTACAGTGACTTTAGAAAATTTAAATGCCATCGAGGGAAAGTTTTTACCTTATTATATAGGAAATCTTCCTGATGGAGTAACTTTTGGATACCTAGAGGAAACAGGAGTAGATTTGCCAATTGAAACTACGCTTAGTAAAAATGGAAAAAAGACCTATTCGTTATACTTTGAAAATAAATCCAATTCAAGTGTAACCATTACTTTAGGAGTTCAAGG
>CAOKBR010000051.1 GCA_948466735.1 uncultured Mycoplasmatota bacterium
ACACATCCTCTAGTAGTTTTAAAATTTGTTTTCCTGTTTTATTGTCCAATGCTCCCGTTGGTTCATCACATAGTAAAACTCTAGGATTTTTAGCTATAGCTCTTGCAATCGATACTCTTTGTTGCTCTCCACCTGATAATTGACTAGGAAAGTTTTTTAAACGATTTTTTAGTCCTACTTTTTCTAAAATAGTTTTTGGATCTAAATGATCATGACAAAGTTGTACAGCTAGTTCCACATTTTCCATCGCGGTTAAATTTTGAATCAAATTATAAAATTGAAATACAAAACCAATGTCATTTCTTCGATACTTCGTTAATTCTTTTCCTTTTAGTTTTTCAATGTGTACGTTATCTACAATCATTTCTCCACTAGTTAAATTATCCATTCCACCTAGTAAATTTAAACATGTTGTCTTCCCAGCACCAGAAGGTCCTAAGATAACAACTAACTCACCCTTTTCAATTTCAAATGAAATTTTATTTAATGCGTGAATTTCTACTTCACCCATAAGATAAGTTTTACTTACATTTTTAAATTCAATATATGCCAAAATCATCCCTCCATCATCATTAAAGTAATACCACTATCATACCCCGAAGATACATTTTAGTAAAGAAAAAAGTCTATTTTTTAGACTCTTTTAAAACTCTATTCCATCGATGCAATATTGATATATCCATTGTTTTAATTCTTCTATTTCATTGGTTTCATAAAACTTTAATAACATCTTTAAAAATGTTGATTAATTTTCTTTAGCAATGGTAATAATTCCGCATCCATAATCAATCATGATTTTATTTGCCATTAACATTGCTACCCTTTTATTTCCATCGATAAACATTTGTCGTCTCATTATCCATAACATCATTTCAATAGCCAACTCTGTTTTGGAAATATCTTTTTTTTCAGTAAGCTATTTAATTCTTCTTTGATTTGACTTTCAATAGGAAACTGTGGTTTCCATGGGGTTCCCCCAATATTAACTGAAGTGGTTCTTAATTTTCCTAGATTTTGATCAAGTACTAGTTTATCTGTTACTAAATGATGAATTTGACAAAGCGTTTTATAATCACTATCTAACTCATTTTCTAAAATGAATTGCCACGCATATTTTAAATTATTAATGACTAAGATTTGATTAACCGTTAACCCATTAACTATACCGCCGTCATAAATTACTTGCGTATCAGTATATGTCACACTAATTCCCTCTAAATTAGCGCTTTTCCAAATATAATCAACAATGTTTCTTTTGGCTACAAAAATATTTTGTTCCCGCGTTAAATGAAATTTATTATCCATAGATTTTCTCCTTTACATAATTTTTTATAAAGAGTATCGAGTATCTATTTTCTAATGGTCTTATTTGAAATCTCTTGTTGTAATTTTGCTAAGAATTCTTCTATTGATAAAGTTTTGGTATCTTGTCCTCCATATAAACGGTAACTTATGGTTTTGTTTTCTCTTTCTTGATCTCCTAATACTAAAATATAAGGAATTTTTCTCATTTGTGCATCTCTCATACGGTATCCTAGTTTTTCATTTCGATCATCAATTTCAACGCGAATATTATTTTTTGCTAAAATTTCACTAACTTCTTTAGCATAATCTAAGTGATACTCTGAATTAACGGGAATAATTTCTACTTGCATTGGAGCTAACCATAAAGGTAGTGCACCTTTTGTTTCTTCTAGTAAGAAAGCAGTGAAACGATCAAGTGTTCCTAATATAGCACGGTGAATAACAACAGGACGGGTTTTTCCACCTTCTTCATTGATGTAAGTTAAATCAAATCGCTCTGGTAATAAGAAATCCAACTGACAAGTAGAAATCGTAATGTCATGTCCTAAGGCAGTCTTAATTTGTACATCTAACTTAGGCCCATAGAATGCTGCTTCTCCAATAGCTTCATAAAAATTAATATTTAACTCTTGTAGTACATGACGTAATTCATTTTCTGCTTTATTCCACATCTCATCGCTATCAAAATATTTTTCTTTATTTTCTGGGTCTCTTAAGGATAAACGGAAACTATAATCCATAAAACCAAAATCTTGATATACATCTAAAATTAATTTTACTACATTACTAATTTCTTGCTTAATTTGATCAGGCCGAACGAATAGATGGGCATCATTTTGACACATTGCGCGAACTCTTTCAAGTCCACATACAGCACCTGATGCTTCATAGCGAAAGTCTGCTGCTAATTCACCAATTCGAATTGGTAATTCTTTATATGAATGTAAACTATTTTTATAAACTAACATATGATGTGGGCAATTCATCGGACGAAGAACTAGCTCTTCCTTATCCATTTTCATTACAGGGAACATATCTTCTTTATAATGATCCCAGTGACCTGATGTTTTATATAAATCAACACTTCCTAAACATGGTGTATAAACGTGATTATACCCTAAAGCTACTTCTTTATCTACGATATAACGCTCTAAAATACGACGAATCGTAGCTCCATTTGGTAACCACATTGGTAGACCCTGCCCTACTAGTTCATGTGTCATAAAAATATCTAGGTCTTTACCAATCTTACGATGATCTCGCTGTTTTGCTTCTTCTAATTCTGCTAAATGCGCTAAAAGAGTTTCTTCTTGATCAAAACAAATTCCATAAATTCTCTGAAGCATCTTATTATTAGAATCCCCTTTATAATAAGCTCCACTAAATTTTAATAGTTTGAAGTGTTTTAACTCTTTCACTGTTTCTACGTGAGGTCCACGACAAAGGTCAACAAAATCTCCTTGACGATAACACGTAATGGTCGTGTTTTCTTCCATATTTTCGATTAAATCAATCTTATAAGGATCATCCTTAAACATTTCTAATGCTTCACTTCTACTTAATTCTTCACGAACAATTTTTTTTCCATCTTTACTGATTTTTTTCATTTCTTGTTCGATTTTTTCTAAGTCTTCTTCTTTAATGACTTCATCACCTAAGTCAATGTCGTAATAGAAACCTTCTTCAATCACTGGACCTACCCAAAATTTAGCATTAGGATATAAATGTTTTACTGCTTGTGCTAATAAATGAGCACACGAGTGATTTAATACACTTAATCGTTCATTTTCTTTAATATTTTCCATAAACTCAAATCCTTTCTTATCGTTAAAAAAACTCCTATTATGAAATATAATAGGAGTGCAAAAGACACGGTACCATCCTTAGTTTACCTTAATTTTAATAACGGTTTTTTCCGGAGAATCATTACAATTTCAACTAAAAGGTAGTAATAAAAGATAGTACGACTTGTTTTCACCAACCACAAGTTCTCTAAAACGTTTCTCTATCTTTTATCGTGTCCTTCATCAGTGCTTTTAACTACTAACTAGTATACGCAAAATGTTTACTTTCGTCAATAGGTAAATTTTACTATTCACTGGTTACTAAGATAGCTCCTACACTATGAGTAATCGTTCCTGTTACAAAAGGATCCGCAATTCCCCCAGTAATATTTGACCATGTAAATTCTCTTCCTGTTTTATTAATAATCTTTTCTAAATTTGGATTTGAATAGTGGTGCTTATCAAATGCACCTTCTCCAATTGTTATTACACTATCAGGAATTGTTACACTTGTTAATTGATTAGAAGAAAATGCATCTTCTCCAATTGTTGTTACACTATCAGGAATTGTTACACTTGTTAATTGATTATCAGCAAATGCACTATTTCCAATTAAAGTTACGCTATCAGGAATTGCTACATTTGTTAATTGATTATAAGAAAATGCACCCCATCCTATTGTTGTTACACTATCAGGAATTGTTACACTTGTTAATTGATTAGAAAAAAATGCAGAATCTCCTATTGTTGTTACATTATTCCCTATTGTTACACTTGTTAAT
>CAOKBR010000052.1 GCA_948466735.1 uncultured Mycoplasmatota bacterium
AACTTTGTAGATGTAAAAAAATGGGCTAGTGAAGAGGGGTATGTAGATTATTTGATGCCGCAAATTTATTTTGGGTTTGAAAATGAGAGAAAACCCTTTACAGAAGTTTTAAAACAATGGGAAGATATCATCAAAAATGATAAAGTGAAGTTAATGATTGCTCTAGCTTTTTATAAAGTAGGAGCAACGGATACGTATGCGATGGGTGGACGTGATGAATGGATTTTAAATGATGATGTGATTAAAAAGGAAATAATCATGAGTAGAAATATTAAAAATTATTTAGGATTTTCGCTATTTCGCTATGGTTATTTGTTTGATGATTCCTTAAAGACAAAGACAACAGGAAAAGAATTAGAGAATATTACTAATTTATTAATACAAAAGTAAGTCTATTGATAAGATATAGGATAATGCTTATATCTTTTTATATGGTAAAAATTGTCAAACAAAAATCAATGGAAATTAGGATAAAATAAAAATAGTTGATGATTAGTTAACTTTTGTGTTTTTTCTTTTGATTTTGTTGTAAACTAAAAGAGAATAATAAGAAAGAACAGGTGTAAGAAATGAAACCAAAAAAAACTAATTTTACCTATTGTGATGTTGCTTTTATTAATTGTAGTAACCATTGGGATAACTTTTGCAGCGTTTACTTTTTCTAAACAAGGTAAAGCGGGAATTTATTAACTGAAACTGATAATGTATTTGATTTCACGGTTACTGTTAACATAGGAAAAGCAACGACAATTGGATACGAAGTAACAGCGGTAAAAATACCAATAACTGATATGACACCTTTAGAAGATGATGAAGTAAAACTTTATCTAGAACGAGCAATTGGGTATTTAGAAGAAGACGGAGTATATGTGGATAATCAATTTAATCAAAATGTATCTATCGACTTAGAAGCTATCGGTGGACTAGCCAATCAGTCTTTATCCTTACCTTAAGGTGGTACAGGAATTTATCAATATGATCAAGTAACAGGATCATCTATCTTTTGTGTAACAGGAGAAAAATCTACTTGTGTTTTACTATCACCCCAAAAAACTTATAAATCAGGAACAATCATTAAATATAAAGTAAACGATACTTTAGAGAAATATCTGCTATTTTTAACTCTTGGGCTTACTATGGAGCACGAGCTGTTATTTTGATTAATAAATAATATAAAAGGTATGTTTTAGTTTAAAAAGTATATTTTTATTGATTCGTTAACGTTTTAATCTTTGCTTTAGGAGAAACTTTGTATTCAATAGTACTATCTAAATAATTTGTTGCTGTATAGGAATATCTAGGTTTAAGGATAAATATATTTTGGCATATATTAGATAATGATGCTTATACTTCTGTAATTTTCTCCTCATTTAATTGTAAAATGGAATCTAATGATTGATAAATAAAAAAGTGAAAAAGTAGGAAAAAGCTTTTTTGATGAAGGTAAATGAGATAGATTTAAGAATTTTCTCTAAGGGAAAAAGTAAATCTATTCTTTTTTTGCTTACAAAAAGTCAAAAGTGTGATTTTACAAAAGGTTTTATCTTTGCTATTCTAGCTTCATTCATATCAAAAAGCGCTTTAGAAGTATGAATAAAAACTTTAATAAAGAAGGGTATGATGTTTGTGATAAAAGTTTTTGGATTAGATAATCCATCGATTTATGATCGTGAATTAGATTCAGCAGATAGAATTAAATTAAAGAAACGAAAAAAAGGAATGAAAATAAGTCTTTTGTACGATCCGATGTTTAAGACGATGATGATGAATGAAAATCGTTTAAAATATTCATGTAAGTTATTTTCGTATTTTATAGATGTTAGTTATGAAACTTTATTAAAAAAGTTAAAACTAGGAAAGAATGAATTAGATAAAGAGAAGGTAACTAGCAAGGGAGAGCGAGCAGATTATGTAGCAGTGATTAAGGGAACCTATTTGAATTTGGAAATCAATAATAATGATGAGCCATATATTATGGAAAGAAATCAAGAATATGCCCATCGATTATTTTCCAAGAAAAATAAAAGTGGAGAAGACTATTTATATACTCAAGTGATTCAAATATCGATAAATAATTTTGCCTTTAAAGGAAGAAATGAAGTCATTAATATTCATTGTGATCAAGATAGCCAAAGAGAAATATATAACAACAAGTTGATTTTTATAGAAATATATATACCCAATTTAAAGAAGAAGTGGTATAATAAAGAGAAATTAAGTGAAGTAGAGCGTTATTTATTAGCACTAGTAGAAACAGATGTGAATACTTCCTTAGAGCTAGGAAAAGGAGATAAGATCATGAATGAGTATATTAATGAGTCAATTGAGGTAACAGATGATGAGTCATTTGGAGAATCATATGATAAAGAGTTAGCATGGAGAGAGCAAGTAAGACGTGATGCTACTAAAGAAGGTTTTCAGCAAGGACTTGATCGAGGATTAGAACAAGGTATTGAAAAAGGAATTGAACAAGGAATTGAACAAGGAATTGAACAAGGTGAACAAAAGAAAGAAAAAGAAATAATAAAACGCTTAAGTACTAAACTTGATGTTGATTCTATTGTTGATTTAACAGGATTAACTAAAGAAAAAGTAGAAGAATATTTAAAAGATAATTCTTAAATATACCAGGAATTTAAAGAAAGTTGTTGTTTATCTTTCTTTTTTTGTTTATAATAAGAATAAAGATGGTGATGAATATGAAAAATAGTAAAGGATTTACTTTAGTAGAATTATTAGCAGTAATTACAATTTTAGCGATTATCATGTTAGTAGCAATCCCTAATGTAATTAGTATTGCAGATAGAAATAAAAAGGAGTCATACATTCAAGCAGCAAAGCAAATGATGACTCAAGTAGAATATAAAGTAAGAAGTGATACTTCAATTCCTCTACCTAATAGTAATCAAGTAACAATCATTTATCTTAGCTGTATTAGTAACAGTGAACTAGATAATGGACCTGAAGGCTTTCCTTATGATAAGAATAATTCTTTTGTGGCAATTTATAATGTAGGAAACACTTATGTTTATTATGCAACGCTAAGAGAAGTGGATACAGCAAGTGATTTTGTTCAAGGGATTAATTTACTTAGTCAAGCAGAGTTAAATGCAAGTGCTTCAATCAAACAAGTAAAAAAATCATTAACCAATTATGCTCCACGTTTAGGATCGAATTTCAATTTTACAAATAATGCTGGGCAAAACTTAAATAAAAATGTAATTTATCTATGTAAATAACAAATATCTGTTAATTTTTATAAGAATTTCGATATAATATAAGTAGTTCTAGGAAGAACTGTGTTTTATCTTGTATTTTGTATAAAATAAATTGAGACGCACTTTTTGACTTGTGTATCTAGGTCAATATTTTTTGAATTAGAAAGGTACTATATCTATGGTGTTTTCAATTACTAATCTTTTGAAATTCGATTGATAAGAACTAATAATACAACAAGTATTACTAAATATTCCATCCATTTACCATCAACTCGATTACATCTTGGTAATAAAAAAGAACAAAAGAAACAATACC
>CAOKBR010000053.1 GCA_948466735.1 uncultured Mycoplasmatota bacterium
CTTACATATACTGCACATCTCATAAAATAATCATCTCCTCACTTGTTTCCTCACTGAAAGACAAAATAGCAAACAATAAACTTAAGAATTTGTAAAAATGTCCTCCCATATGTTTCCTCACTAAAACGGAAAAAGTGAAGTCTAAAATTTCAATTTCTTTAAAATTTGTGTAATTTCTGATAATGAATATTTTTGATTATGTTCTTTAACAAAAAATGGTTTGTTAGATATTTCATTAACTTTATACTCTAGTATTGTAAGAGTAGTAGGATATGTAATTAAATATTCTGTAGGTTCTATAACTTGCAAATTAGTGCATGTTAGATTTTTTACAGTACCTTTTTTAACTTTGTATGTGTAATCTTTAATCACCTCTAAAATTTCAGTATTTGGTTTTAATGTTTCAATAGTTTTAAATTCTAACATCAAAAAAGTCCTCCTTCCTAGAAAGAGAACTTTAAGCCTTTTATATAAAATAAAAAACTCACGAACTTGTTACAGTTCGTAAGTTGTTTTCAAATGGAGCGGACGATGGGAATCGAACCCACATAGTTAGCTTGGAAGGCTAAGGTTCTACCACTGAACTACGTCCGCATCAATTAAATGACAATATTAATTATACTAAAATACCAAGAAAAGTCAATACTATTTTTTTATTTTTTTCTCGATATAATTAAAGTAGTGGGAAATATGAATAACTGGATACTTGTTATCTTACACAAAAGTTGCTAATTTATACAATATCTAAACAAAATTCATAAAATTTTAAAATTCGTAAATAATAATATTGTTCATTACTTCCCGATTATTTATCATGAAAGGAGATTATCATGTTATTCTTATGTTTAAAAATATTCTTTGTCCGTATTCTTGATGTATCACTAGGTACTTTAAGAACCGTCATTACTGTAAAAGGAAAAAGTTTTGTTGCTAGTTTAGTAGGTTTTGTCGAAGTATCTATTTGGTTTTTAGTAGTTAAAGAAGCCATTAACACTTCCTCTAATAGTTTATGGATAATGTTTTCTTATGCTGGAGGTTTTGCCGTTGGTACTTACATTGGTAGTCAACTTTCTAACTGGTTAATTAAAGGTACCCTATCCTTGCAAGTAGTAACGAGTAGTAAAAACGAAGAACTATTAAACAAAATAAGGGAAAATGGTTATGCTGTATCAGCCATTAACATCGAGGGAAAAGATAAAGATACAGAAAGATACATGTTATTTATCGAAATTAACAAAAAAAGCCTATCGCACTTACAAAAACTCATTCAACAAGTGGATAAAAAAGCCTTTATTGTCGTTAATGAGACAAAATATGTGCAAAATGGTTTTATTAAATAGAAGAATTAGAGGAGTTCATTAAGGCATATAACCTTGCTACCTCTTTTTTATTTAACATACGATATTCTCCTGATTTCAAATCTTTTACGGATAGGAAAGCAATGCTTTCTCTTTTTAATTTAATAACAGAAAACCCAATCGCTTCAAACATTTTTTTCACTTGGTGGTTGCGTCCTTCATGAATGGTAAGTTCCACATAAGATACTTGATTAGATAAATCTACTCTACGTAACTTTACACGAGCTTTTGCTGTTTTCTTACCGTCTATTTCTACCCCATTTTTTAGCGCTACAACATGCTCTCCTTTAATCATTCCTTCAACTTTAGCAACATACACTTTAGGTATCTCACTTCTAGGATGCATCAAAAATTCCGCTAACTTTCCATCATTCGTTAAAAGAAGCGCTCCTGTTGTATCATAATCTAGCCTTCCAACAGGATAAATTCGATCAGGTAAGTCTATCAAATCCATAACTGTTTTACGATGTTTATCATCACTTGTTGTCGTTACTACTCCACGAGGTTTATTTAATAAAACATACTTTAATTCTATATTTCTTTTCATTTCTACATCATCAACCATAATTTTTGCGCGACTTGATACTTTATATCCTAACTCTTTAATTATTTTTCCATCAACCTTAATGCGTCCATTTTTTATATATTCTTCTGCTTTTCTTCTTGATGTTATTCCTGCATTTGCTATCACCTTTTGCAACCGTTCTTGTTCCATAATTTCTCCACCTTTGCTTCTTTTCGTAATTATATCTTATTTTCTAAACAATTGCAACGGAAAAGTGTAACCACGACAAGAACTTTTGCCACCACGATTTTTTAACTTCCTTGACCCGAACATAAATAGGAATTTCCTTAATCACTTCATCTTTTAAATAAATGACGATGCTTCCTACTTGTTCATTATTTTTATACCCTTCTGTTTTGGTTAATTTAGCTAATGTTTTTACTTTGGTTGTCTCACTTTCCATTAAAGGATAAGAAAAACTCTCCTTAATATAGACTTGATCAGGATAATATGCATTATCAATAGTAAACGTTAAAGGATCAACAATATCATATTTTTTATAATTAGCAAAAGCATATTCATAAAGTGATGTATGAGTATTATATTCATCAGGATCATGTAAAGTCACCGCGGTTAAATTTAAATTATCCTTAGATGCTGTTGTCACTAGCGTTCTACCTGCATTAGGTGTGTACCCTGTTTTTCCCCCTGTTGCATACTCATAACTATTTAATAACTTATTTCGGTTATACCACAAATATGTCTTGTTTTCTCCTTTTACAATATGTTTTTTCGTTCCTGAAATTTTTCTATATTCTTCTAAAGTATTTGCATAACTTGATAACACTCCCATATCATATGCTGTTGAATAATTTTGCGTTTCTTCATCTAGTCCATGAGCATTATTAAAAATCGTATTTTTCATGCCAATTTCCTTAGCCTTTTCATTCATCAATTTTACAAATTCTTCTTCATTATCACAAATAAAATTTGCAATAACAACAGCTGCATCATTACCACTTCGAAGAAGAAGACCATACACTAAATTTCTAAGTGACATCTTCTCATTTAATTCCACATAAATATTTGACCCATACATTTTTAAAACTTCTTCACCAACTGTGACTGTTTCTTCTAACCTACCCGACTCTATTGCTAAGACAGCTGTCATAATTTTAGTAATTGATGCAATAAGTCTTGGTTCATCTTTATTTTTTTGATATAAAATTCTACCACTATCCATATCCATTAGAATAACACTTTTAGCACTTTCTCCTAATGCAAAACTAGAAATAGGAAAAAGGAAAAAAACTAACATTAAAGAAATTACTACTTTTTTCACCATAAATCACCTATAACACTATATGATAATATCTACTTTTCCATTCTTTAGATATTGTGTTAACATTCTATACTACTAATCCCCTACTGGTTTATTGATATGCTTCACTATCTTTATCGATAAAGTATCAAATTACCATAAAATCAAAAAATTATCCATCTATTTATATGATTATCTATGTATAGAAAAACTCTCATCACTTTTTTGAAAAAAAATTTAAATTTTTTTCGTAAATTTTAATACTAAAATCCGTTTTGAGCGTAATTATTTGAATAACA
>CAOKBR010000054.1 GCA_948466735.1 uncultured Mycoplasmatota bacterium
TGTTATTCAAATAATTACGCTCAAAACGGATTTTAGTATTAAAATTTACGAAAAAGATTTTTATCCTGGTAGGAAGTTAGAAATTTAGCCCATTTTCCTTTTATTTACGCATCTTTCACGTCCGTTAAACCAAATCTTTCATCATTTTAAGAGTTTCTTTAAGAACTTCCTCTTTATTTTCTTCACGCGATTTTTTCCCTACTTTAATTTGATTGGTAAAAGATTCTTGTTTATCCTTGATATAAATACTAATAAAAACAACGTTATCTTCTCCATATGGGTTATTTTCATCAACTCTATTTAATTTTCCAGTTATTCCAATACCATAATCACTATTAGTAAACTCACTAATTTTTTTACTCATTTCATTGGCTACTTCAACACTATAAACGCTATATTTATCAATAATATCTTTTGATACACCCATTTTTATTTTATATTCATTACTATAGGTTATCGAAGAAAATCTTAATATGTTACTAGCACCTTCGATATTGGTAATCGAATTAGCAATATATCCTCCCGTACAAGACTCCATCGTGGCAATAGTCTTTTTTTCTAGGTTTAAATATTCTACTAATTCTCTAACACTCATTAAAATTCTCCTTCATATAAATTTGATAACGCCTTAATAATTCTTCTTTTCCTAAAATGGTTAACAATTCATATAAATTAGGACTTACCTTTTTCGTTGTCATCATCACTCTTAACATTTCACAAAAAGATGCGATACTTCCTTGATAATTTTCAGGATTCTTTTTATAATCTTTCATCGAAATCGCATAATGATGTTTTTCTAAAAACTCTTTTAACTTACTCATCCACTCATCATTATCCTTGGCTATCCATAAATTTTTTTCTAAGTATTCAAAAATTACCTTATCATCAAAGAAATCTAGATGTTCTTTTTCCTTAGCTCGATCAAATAATTCATTAAAAATGTACCAAGCTTCTTTTTTTAAGTCAGCATAACAACCAATATCTTTTCTAGGGCGTAAAAAGTTTTTTTCAATCGATAAAAATTCCTTAACCTTTTGTTCTTCACCCTTCATCAAGTCGGCAAATTCTACATCGTACTTTTCATAGTATTCTAAAAATAAAGGGTATAATTTATCTACACTTTCTTTAGCAAAGTAAATTTTACAAATGCTATTTAATTTTTCTAAATCAAATAATGACCCTCCAATTGGCATTTTGGAAAATGAAAATGTATAGTCTTCTAAGCGATGATTTTCATCTAACATATACCATGTTTCAAAATCAGGATCCATTAAAGTAGCAAAATATAGTTTTAAAGCATCTTTTGGAATTCCTTTTTCAAGATAATAAGATACTTTACAGTGAACATCATATCGTTTACTTAACTTTCGCACCTTTCCATTATCATTTGTGGTAAGTGGGGCTAAGTGAGCATACCTTGGAGAAAATCCAAAAATATCATCAAACAATTGAATGTGAATAGGAAGAGAAGATAGCCATTCATCTCCTCGAATAACAATGGATGTATGCATTAAATAATCATCGATAACATGGGCAAAATGATACGTTGGTAGACCATCGCTTTTTAATAAGATAATATCTAAATCATTACAAGGCATAGTAATTTCACCTTTAACCTCATCGTGAATGGTAAATTTTTCATTAAAGCTTCCTTTTGAATAATAACGAATCACGTAAGGTATTTTTTGTTCTAGTTTTTCTTTGATTTCTTCAAAAGTTAAACTTCGACAAGTGGCATACTCTTGATAATACCCAATGCGACACTTCCCTAATTCTTGCGCTTTTCTTAAGGATTCTAGCTCTTCTTTTTGACAAAAACATGGATAGGCTTTTCCCTCTTTTACTAAGTTTTTCACAAATGCGTGGTAAATTTCCTTACGATGTGACTGAATATAAGGTCCATAAATTCCTTCATTAAGAGGTCCTTCATCAGGCATAATACCAAAACTTAATAAATCTTTTTCGATTAATTCAATTCCATTTTCTACCATTCGTTGTTGATCCGTATCTTCAATTCGAAGATAGAAGCATCCATTACTTTGGTTAGCGATCGTTTTTGCAATAAAGGCAGTGTATAAACTTCCAACATGCAAAAATCCCGTCGGACTTGGGGCAAAGCGTGTTACTTCTCCTTTTATGTTTCGTGGTAAATATTTTTCTTTTAATTCTTCTACTAGCGGTAAGTCTTGAGGAAATAAAAGATTAGCTAAATTTTCTCTTTCTAATTGTGTCATAAAATCACGTCCTTTTTATAGAAAAAACATCTAAATAGATGTTCATATTTCACTGGTTGCCTCGGTTAGATTCGAACTAACGCATAAAACGGTCAGAGCGCTTTGCCTTACCACTTGGCCACGAGGCAGTACACACTTTTATATTACATCATTCTTGATAAAAATTCAAGAATTTTTCGTGCTCTTTTCTAAAATTTAAAAGCCTAACTATTACTAAAGTTAGACTATTTACCTCATTTTACTTTAATATCTCCTGTTGTTGTTTTCAATGTTACTTGATAGGTTCCTCTTCCTATTGTTTTCCTTTCAATATTGATATCGCCAAGAGTCGTTTTACTACTAAATGTACAATCATTTTCTTCAGTTAGAAAAATAGAAATATCCCCTGGTACAGTACTTATTTGCGAATTTCCTTTAAATAGCGTTTTCTTTAGTGAAACATCACCTGTTGTTAATCCAATATCAATAGCAGCATTTACTTTATCTCCCTTAATATCACCAGTAATTGTTTTAATCTTTATGTGATTAGCATCCATTTCTCCTAAATGAACATCACCTGTAATTCCCTCTAGCTTAAATTCTTCTAACCTAAGATAACCATCATTGATAAAATCACCTGTTATCAAGGATAAATTTACATTTCTTAACTGACTAGAAGAACGACTCGAAGTAACACTAACATCTCCTTCTTCGATTTTTACTTTTAAATCTTGTTGATAACTAATAGGAACATAAATATTGTAGTATACCTCTTTATCCCAAGTCCATGGTTTAAAAGGAGAAAAGGAAAAACTATTATTATCTTTAACTGTAATAGCTCCATTTTCATTTTCTAAAACGAATTCTTTTTGCTTTTTCTTTTGTAAGTTACTATATTGTTCAATTTTTAAATTAGGAATATTATCCATGATGATATTTACATCCGCTGTATTAATATCTAAGGAAATTTGATGAATTTGATTGATGGAATACTCCATTTCTTTAACAAGATTAGTCCCTTTTAATGGTTCGACACCCCAAAAAAGGGAAAAAATAACAAACCCCAAAATCATTAAAATGAAAATAAATGCTAGTGCTCGTATAATATTAGTAGAATGTTTATTTTCCATAATACACCTCTTT
>CAOKBR010000055.1 GCA_948466735.1 uncultured Mycoplasmatota bacterium
TCTTTAGCTAATTTAAATTGTACGAGTAATAAATATAGTTTAGAACCACGAACAGTAAAAGCAAGGATGATTTCAGCTCAAGAAGTATTTAGTCTAGGGTGTACAACATCTAATAATTCTTGCCCAATATGGATGTATAATTATTTAGTTCAGTCAGCTAGTGCAGGTGCTACAGAAAATTATGGAGTAGACGATGGATATTGGTCAATGTCTACAAATATAAATGAAGCATCTAGTGCTTTACGTGTAAATACTAATGGTAATTATTATTCTAGTTCACTTAGTTTTAAACGAGGTGCAAGAGCTGTAGTAGTTGTTAATAAATAAAAAAGGCGAGGAGGTTCCTCACTTTTAAATTGGTCGATACAAATCCTTATTTTTATAAGGATTTTCTTTATCGATGCGATCAGTAAACAAAATGCCATTTAAATGATCGATTTCATGCTGAAAAGCAATCGATAATTCTTCACGAGCTCGTACTTTAATCTTATTTCCGTGGATATCAAAACCCTCAACAGTAACTCTAGCGTATCTTGGTACAATGCCCTCAGTTTCTCGGTTGATACTAAGACACCCTTCTCCTGATTCTACATAAATCATCTCTAGTGAATTACTAACAATCTTTGGATTAACAACTATATATGTTTCAAATTCGCCCTCATCTACTTCATTGACAATTGTAATATAACGTTTGGCTACTCCTAGTTGAATTGCTGCCATTCCCATTCCAGGACGTAAATCGTATTTAAGTGCTAACTCTTCATTTTGACTATTCGTTAAATACTCGACCATTTCATCAATATGATGCAAGTCTTCCTTTGTCATAGGAAAGATAACATCGCTACTAACTTCCTTCAATCGTTTATCCTTTTCATCTAATATATCCTTTGTTTTTAACATAATATCACCACTCGTTCTTTCCTATTTTACCAAAAAAATAAAAAAAAGAAAAGAACTTTTTCCCTATTCAATATAGAAGAAAAGAAATTCCTTTCTTAATTTGATTATCTTACGAAACGTGAACCAATAACAATAACTAATAAAATGAATAATACTAAGATAATAGCATAATTGCTACCATTACCATAAGAGTTACCATAGCCATAACCACAGCACCAAGGAGTCCAGTTGTTTCCACATCCGCAAGAACCGCCACCATAATAATACATAATTTATCCTCCTTTACTTTAATCTAATATAGCTTATTCCAAATTATAAACTTGTGTTAATGAAATAGTCCATGGCAAATTACTTTAAAAAACATTTTATTTTGGAATTTCATTGTGTTTTTTTAAAACTTTTGATATATTATAAATGATAAGAATAGGAGGCTTTAAATGAAGAAAATAATAAAACACATTGATAAGCCTCTTTTCATTTTAAGTGCTATCTTATTTGTATTTGGTTTATTGATGATTTTTTCATCTAGCAATATTGCAGCATTTATGAAATATGGGGCAAGCCCTTATAATTATTTTATTAGACAGTCTATATTTTTGTTAGTAAGTTGTATCTTTTCTTGCATTATGCTTCATTTTAACACGAAACTTTATGGCATGGTCTCGTGGATATTCGTTACTGCTATTTGTATTATGCTAGGAATATTATTAGTCATTGGAAAAGCAGCAAACTACGCAGTAAGTTGGTATGATTTAGGTTTTTTTAATATTCAGCCCAGTGAGCTTGCAAAAGTGATTATGATTATTTGGTTGTCTCGATATTACGAAGTAAATCAAGATAAATTAAATCGTTATGGAACAAGTTTATTTCCTTTATTAATTGCTGGAATTATTGCTTTATTAATTATATTTCAGCCTGATTTAGGAACAGCCATTATCTTTAGTTTATTAAGTTTTTTTATTTTTTTATCGGTTCCTATTTCTAAAGAAATTAAAAGAAAGATTTTTATTACTGGTTTTGGATTAGTTGCTGTTTTGGTTTTAATTTTAGCATCTAGTGGAAAGGCCATTATCAATGGACGTCAGTTAGAACGACTTAACTTTTTTCGTCCGTGTGATCGACTTTTAGATACAGGAAGTCAAGTATGTAATGGGTATATTGCAATTAATAACGGTGGAATTTTTGGTGTAGGATTAGGTAGTAGTACGCAAAAATACTTATATTTACCAGAAGCCCATACAGATTTTATCTTTGCTATCATTATCGAAGAGTTAGGACTTATTACTGGGCTAGTTCTTCTTAGTGCCTATTTTTACATTTTATATCGCATCATTAAAATTGCTAAAAGTAGTTATACCAATCGTGGTGCTGTGATGTGTTATGGGGTTGCTATTTATATATTTTTACATATAACGGTAAACTTAATGGGATTATTTGGATTAATGCCAATGACTGGAGTACCTCTACCTTTTATGAGCTATGGTGGTAGTTATACCTTATGTTTGATAGTAGCACTAACTTTAGTACAACGAGTAAATATTGAAACCAAATTAAGAGAAGAGTTAATGGAAGAAAAAAAAATTAAAAAAGAAAAAGGAATCAAAAAGAATAAAAGTAAGAAATCTATGTAGGTTTCTTTTTTTACTTCCAATGATATATTGGGGTGATTAAATTGAGAAAATGGTATCCTTATTTAAAATATGGATTATTTGTACTTCTTTTAATTGTTTTAGGAGTGATTATCTATTTAATTAGTATTTGGTATCAAGGCTTACAAAAAGAAAACGAGGTAAGTTACTTTGATAGTGAATTAATTTCAAAAGAGGAAAAACAAGAAGAAAAGAGTGAATCGAGTGATGAAAATAAAAAATATATTTTGGTAGATGTGAAAGGAGCAGTGGCAAATCCTTCTGTTTATTCAATCGAAGATGGAAAATGTGTAATGGATGCAATAAATCAAGCGGGGTTATTAGATAACTCCGATACATCGATGCTTAATCTATCAAAAAGATTATATGATGAAATGGTTATTATCGTCTATACCAAGGAAGAAATAGAAAATTATTTAAAAGTAGAAGAAGAGAAAAAATTAAAACAAGAGTATTGTCAAAACGAAAATCCAACGATAAAAAACGATGCTTGTATCACTGATAAAAGGGAAGATGAAAAAACTTTAATTTCATTATCAAAAGCCTCACTTGAAGAGTTAATGATGCTACCACATATAGGTGAAGCAAAGGCCAAAGCAATTATTTTGTATCGAAGTGAACATAACGGATTTCAATTTGTTGAACAGTTATTAGAAATTAAAGGAATTGGAGAGAGCATTTTTGGAGTCTGTAAATAAAATTGTGTAAATAGAAAATCTTTCCATGATAAAATAAAAGA
>CAOKBR010000056.1 GCA_948466735.1 uncultured Mycoplasmatota bacterium
AGAGACTATATTTTCTTATCTTAACCAAATCTCTTTTGATAGTGGAATTTTTTATGGTACATGGACACCTATTTATGGAATTGGGGTAATTATAATTACGTTATTGTACCATTTTTTCTTTGATAAAAATAAACGTTCTAAATGGGTAAATACTTTATTATTATTTATTTCTACCGCGGTAATTTTATCTGTTATGGAAATACTTGGTGGGATTTTAATTGAAAAGTTTTTTCATACCATCTTTTGGGATTATAGTAATCATCATTTTCCAATTACTAAATATGCATCTATTGAAATGGCTTTCCTTTGGGGAGGGCTATCTATTGTCTATATCTATCTTATCATGCCTTGGATGGATAAATTAGTAAAAAAGATTCCTTACTTTTTAACTTGTTTAGTTTTTATAGCCATGGTAGTAGATGTGATTTTATCGTTTATTTTCAAAACAAAATAAAAAGTACTCGATTATTGAATAGAGTCGAATACTTCATCAAGTGGTTTTAGTAAATCTTTATTAAATTGATGGGATAATAAATCGTTTTCATACCGTGGGGTTAAATGAATATGGAAGTGTTTAATTTCTTGACCATAGCCATTATTTTGCACTAAAGTGAATCCTTCGCAGTGAAGTTTTTCTTGTAAGATAGGCATTAGTTTCTTTATGACTTTAAATAAATGCGATAGGGTTTCTTCATCCATATCAAGAAGGGTAACGATATGTTTTTTAGGGATGACTAGAAGGTCTCCATTAGTAGATGGGTTAATATCTAAAAATACTTTAGCAATATCATCTTCGTATATGGTGTGTGAAGGGATATCTCCTTTTATAATGTTACAAAAAATACAATCCATGTTTATCTCCTTTATTTTTCTGTTAATTTTATTTCTATTCCATATAATTCTTTGGCTTTTTCTTCATCGACTAAACTTTGGGTAATGGCTTCTAGTATGGTATCATCTTCCATTAATTTTGGTGTTACATTTGATATTTCAATACCACTTTTAGGATTATTCTTATCATAAATCATGACTTGATAAGAAAGTGGTGAAAGTGTTGTGTTTTTTATCTTTTGATAGATATCTTTAAATACTTGGCTAAAAGAAATTACATTCATCTCATCTAATGTAATGGTAGCATCTACATAGAAAAGTGGTTTGTTTAACTCGACCATGTTTCCTGCTAGGATTTCTTCTTTTGTTTTAGTATCCATTTTATCTAGCGTTTCATTAAATTTTATGGTGAAATATCGATATTGTTTAAAGAAGTTATCATCGTTGACTTCTTTTTTCCATTTAGTAGTTAACTCTTCTTCAAGGCGAAGTAAGTAACTTCCTCCTTTAATATAATCATAGTCATAAGTGTCTGTTATCGTTTTATCTTTATTAAAAGAAATAATAAAAGTAACTTTAGGGTTTTCATTATAAGAAATAATCGTGTTATAGCTTTTATCTTGATGATGATAAGTTACTTCTCCCATAGAAAAACGTTGTTCAAAGTTATTGTATTGTTCTTTAGCATATTTTAAAATTTCTTTTTTTGCTACAATAAATTGAAAAGGGTTTCCCTTATATTGAAGGAGCAAAACACCAAAGAAGACGAAAATCACAAGAAAGAAAATCGCCATTTGATAAATTAAAATTTTTTCTTTTTTCTTAGATGGTTTCATATTTTTTTACCTCAAGTTCATTTTATCATAGATTGATGAAAAAAGTTAGAGCTTTTTTCTCTAACTTTAGTGAATACAGCGAATATTCAAAATTATTATGGCCTTTTTCATTTTTTTTATACATTTTGTGAAAAAAATGAAAAAGATAGGTTTTGCCTTTTTTTGCTTAAAAATTTGGCAAAAGCACGATTTTACAAAGAAAATAAAGTTTGCTATGATAGCCACATTATTTTTAAAAAGGAGGCGTATCAACAATGATACCAATAAAAAATATTAATAAAAAATCCTTATATGATAGTAAGGTAAGTCTAGAAAACAAAATCGAATTACCAAGAAGAACGAAAGGAATGAAAGCATCGCTCCTCTGAATAGTATGTTAAAATGTATGTTTTATAATGAGAATCGTTTAAAGTATTCGTGTAAGTTTTTCTCTTACTATTTAGATGTTGATTATGAGTACTTATTAAAGAATTTGAAACTTGCTAAGAATGAACTCGATAAGGAAAGAGAAAAGACGAAAGGTGAGAGGAGTGATTATGTAGCAATAATTGATGGAAATATGTTAAATCTTGAAGTAAATTGTAATGATGATTTAGAAGTAATGGAGCGAAACATGGAATATGCTCATCGGTTGTATGCAAAAAAGTTGGAAACAAGAAGTGGGTATGATTACACTTCAGTAATCCAGTTTAACCTTAATAATTTTTCTTTTGAGGGAAACGATAAAATAATTGATTACTACTTTGTTCAAAATGATGATGGAGTATTACTAAGTAATAAGCTAGTATTTATTCAAATATATGTTCCCAATTTAAGGAAAAAGTGGTATAATTTAGGCATTGAAAGTTTAAGTGAGGAAGAAAAATATATTTTAACACTAGTGGAACCAAAGATAAAAGTTTCACTTGAACTAGGGAAGGGTGATAAATTCATGGAAGATTATATCAATGAAGCAGTTGAAGTAACGAATGATTTTACTTTTGGAGAAGCATACGATAAAGAATGGGCATTAAAAGACTAAGGACACCGTGAAGGAAAAGCCGAGGGAAAGGCTTTAGGAAAAATCGAGGAAAGAAAAGAAATGATTCATCGCTTAAGTAGTAAACTTGATATTAACTCTGTTGTAGATTTAACTGGCTTATCTAAAGAAGAAGTAGAAAAATATTTAAAAGAAAACGCCTGAGTGGTAGTCATAATTGAAAAATAAAAAACAATACAAAATAAAACAATGGATTTTGATATGAACCCCGTTTCTTGGACAAAATAGAAACGAGGTTTTTATATGAGTAAA
>CAOKBR010000057.1 GCA_948466735.1 uncultured Mycoplasmatota bacterium
ATGATCAGTTAGATATTTACTAGTAAAAATAATGAGTCCTAATTTAGCAAATTCACTAGGTTGTATCCCAAAAGAGCCAATACCAAACCAAGAGCGACTTCCATTACGAACACTACCAATTCCAGGAATGATAACTAAAATTAAGAGAAAAAGACAAGAGGTGAGGATGATTCTTGTCTTTTTGTAGTAGATTTTATAATCGATTTTTGAGATAACGTACATTCCTATGATTCCAACTAACGCAAATAATCCTTGCTGTTTAATATAATGAAAACTATCACTAAATTTATATTCTGCCCATATGCTAGATGCTGAATAAATCATTACAATTCCAAAAATAACTAAAATGATGATAGTACTTAATAAAATACAATCAAGCTTTTTCAAAATGAATCACCTAATCTATTTTATAACCAAACTCCAAATAGTATTCCACTCATTGCAAAAATTAATCCAACGACCCAGAAAAGTTTGACAATATCAGTTTCTATCCATCCCAATTTTTCAAAATGATGATGAATTGGTGTCATTAAAAATAATCTATGTTTAAATACTTTAATCCAAAATACTTGCAGGATAACACTTAGTGTTTCAATGACAAAAACAAATGCTACTACTAATAAAGTTAACTCACGATGTGTTAATATCGCAATTGCACCCATGACTCCGCCTAGAGAAAGACTTCCTGTATCTCCCATAAAGATTTTTGCTGGATGTGTATTATAAATTAAAAATCCAATAATTGCACCAACGAGGATAAAGGTAAATATACCTAATGATTCAAAACCAACCATGAGTGAAATTAAACTAAAAGCAATAAAAGCGATTGCTGAGAGACCTCCTGCTAAGCCATCTAACCCATCAGCTAAGTTAACAGCATTACTTGATCCTACTAGTATAAGAAGAATGAATATGCCATAAAACCAACCCATTTCAATATTAATTCCTAGTGTTCCAACAATCCATGAGGTTTGCCCCGAGTTTTTCATATAGATATAGAAAAATACAATAGCAATTAGTAATTGTCCAAAGAGTTTTTGATAGGTTGTTAATCCTTCATTTGTTTTTCTTTTAATACTTAAAAAATCATCTAAAAATCCAATGACTCCATAAGCAAGAAAAACAAATAAAACAATTTTTAAGTTTTCTGTAAACTCTATTTTTTTTGTTAAAATTAAAAATAATGTAGCTAGAATGGTAGGAATAATAAAGATTAATCCTCCCATTGTTGGAGTGCCTTCTTTTTTACGATGGGACTCTCCAACAAATGAACTAATTCGTTGTCCAATGTGCATCTTTTTTAAAAAAGGAATCAAAAGTAATCCCAATACTGCTGAACCTAAAAAGCCAATCATAATGGCAAATATAGCTTTTGTAAGCAATAACATATGAATACCTACTTTCCGTTATTCATTATATCATAATCTTATGCGATAATTTTGTCTATTTTTCTTAATTTACGAAATTTGACACCGTTTCTTAAAAGTTGTAGAAAGATAAAAAAGTAGGAAAAAGGCTTTTTAATGAAAGAAAGAACCTAGATTAATAGATTTTTCTCTAAGGGAAAACGAAAAGTTTAATCCCTTTTTTCGTAGAATAACGGAAAAGGTTGATTTTACAAAGTAAAATTCTTTTGCTATTGTACACTTATTCATGTTGAAAAAGAGATCTCAATAAAAAAATATGAATAAAAAATAATAGAGGTGATTAGAAATATGATTAGAGTTGTTGGATTAACTAATCCAAGTATATATAAGCGTAAACTTGATACTAAAAATCGGATTGAGTTAGAAGAGAGAAAAGAAAGGATGAAAATAAGTTTACTTTATGATTCGATGTTTAAGACGATGTTGATGAATGAGAATCGCTTAAAGTATTCATGTAAGTTGTTTTCTTATTTTCTAAATGTTAATTATGAAACGCTATTAAAAAAGTTAAGATTAGGAAAGAATGAATTAGATAAAAATAAAGAAAAAAGTAAAGGAGAACGAGCAGATTATGTAGCTGTCATTAATGGTGCATACCTTAATTTGGAAATTAATAATGATGAACCTTATATAATGGAGAGAAATCAAGAATATGCTTTATCGGTTGTTTTCTAAAAAAAATTAAAGAGTCTCCCAATACATATATACTCAAGTGATTCAAATATCCACCAATAACTTTGCTTTTGAAGGAAGAGATGAAGTTTTTAATATTCACTGTGATCAGGATAACAAGGGCGAAATCTATAACGATAAATTGATATTTATTGAAATATATATACCAAATTTAAGAAAGAAATGGTACAATAAAGAGGAATTAAGTGAAGTGGAGAAATATTTATTAACACTGGTAGAAACAGATATTCCTACTTCATTAGAATTAGGAAGAGAAGATACCATTATGAATGATTATATCAGCGAATCAATTGAAGTGACTGAAGATGAGTCTTTTGGATAATCATACGATAAAGAGTTGGCGTGGAGAGAACAAATGAAGCGTGATGCGATAAGAAAAGGTTTTCAACAAAGACGTGAACAAGGAATTAAATGAGGAATTAAACAAGGTAAAAATGAAGAAAGAAAAGAAATGATAAAGCGATTAAGTAGTAAACTTGATATTGATTCTATTGTGGATTTAACAGGATTATCTAAAGAAGAAGTAGAAAAATATTTAAAAGAAAACTTCTAAAATCACTTGAAAGAAGTAGGCAACTTTGGTAAAATGAAAGTAAGATGAGAGTAGGTGTTAAAAATGCTGAATTTGCAAAACAAATTTAATTATTTTACGTTAACTTTCAAAGAAACATCCCGAGTAAATAAAGAGGAGCATTTGTAACA
>CAOKBR010000058.1 GCA_948466735.1 uncultured Mycoplasmatota bacterium
ACGTTTTAATTATCGTAATTTTTTTATTTCAATACATGTTAATTTTTATATTATTTTTTATATTTTTTTGTTTGACTTTAAAAAAATATTGTGAGAGAATGTAAAACATCGAAAAAAAAAGATGGATAAATTTTTTGCGTGAAGTAGGTGGAGTTTGATGAAAAATTTATATTTAGGAAAAGATTCGATTAATAAATTATTGTTGTCGTTTGCCATTCCTTGCGTTATTAGTATGCTTATTAATTCGGTTTATAATATTGTTGATCAAATTTTTATCGGTAAGGGTGTTGGAACACTTGGTAATGCTGCAACGAATGTTATTTTTCCTCTGGTATTAATTTTTGGGGCAGTTGCTTCATTAATTGGAAATGGAACGAGTGCTAACATGTCTCTTCGATTGGGAGAAGGTAAAAAAGAAGAGGCTAAAAAGTGTTTAGGAAGTGCCATTACGGTATCGTTTATCGTGGCGATTGTGATTGGAGTTCTTTCTTTTTTACTATTACCTATGTTAATTCGTTTCTTTGGTAGTACTGAAACCGTTTATCCTTATGCCCTTTCTTATGGAAAAATTATTGCGGTTGGTGCTCCATTTGTAATTATTTATACCGCATTGTCTAGTATTATTCGAGCGGATGGTTCTCCTAAATATTCGATGATTTTATTAGTAACGGGAGCTATAATTAATATTATTTTGGATCCTTTATTCATTTTTGGATTTGATATGGGAGTCCAAGGTGGTGCACTAGCGACGATTATAGGTCAGTTTGTTTCCTTTTTAATGGCTATTTGTTATATTCCTAAAATGAAATCAGTTCGTTTGGCAAAAAAGGATTTTAAACCAAATGGTTCTATTTTTAGAGTTCTTAGTCTTGGTTTGTCGAGTTTTATTACGCAAATGATTGTTTTGGTTTTATTTGTTTTTATGAATAATATGTTAACCAGTCTTGGAACTCTGACGAAATATGGGGCAGATATTCCTTTAAGCGTTTATGGAATTATTTCCAAAGTTAATAGTTTATATATTTCTTCGGTCCTTGGTATAGCGATTGGTGCTCAACCTATTATTGGGTTTAATTATGGAGCTGGAAATCAGTTACGTGTAAAAGAAACCTTGAAAAAGGTTTTAATCGTTAATTTTAGTTTAGGTGTTATATTTAATCTGCTGTTTTTACTTTTTCCAGAACAAATTATTCGTATTTTTATAGCAACTAGTGATCCTAGTTATGAACTATTTATGGAATTTGCTGTGCTTACTTGTCGTTCCTTTTTAATGTTAATGGCTTTAAATGCTCTTGAAATGACTACGAGTGTAGTTGTTCAATCTTTAGGTAAAGTTATTAAGGCAACGTTAGTCACTTTTATTCGTCAGATTATTTTATTTATTCCGATAGCTTGTCTGCTTGTTTATGGTTTTGATTTAGGAATTTATGGGGTTTTATATGCCTCTCCTATATCAGATATTATTTGTTTTATCATTTGTATTTTTATCTTCCGTTCGGAATATACTAAACTTGTTGATGAGAAAAACATTCAAGATGAAGCAGTAATTAATCCGCAGAATAAAATATACCATGGTAAAAAAGTAGTCATTACCATTTCTCGAGAGTATGGAAGTGGTGGGCGATATGTAGGAAAATTATTAGCAGAAAAAATGGGAATCCCTTTTTATGATAAGGAGTTAATTTCTCTTAGTGCTAAGGAATCTGGTTTATCGCCAGAATATATTTTAGAAATTGATGAGAAAAATAGTTCTGCTAAATTTGCTAATAATAATGATGATCGTTTGTTTATTGCAGAAAGTAAAGTAATTAAGGAATTAGCAAAGTCTTCTTGTGTGATTGTTGGAAGATGTGCGAATGCGGTTTTAAAAGATAAAAAAGATGTTTTAAAAGTTTTCTTGTATAGTGATGAGGAGTCGAAAGAAAAACGAGCTATTAAGTATTATCATGTTGATTCTAAGAAAGTTCATAAATATGTAAAGGAAGTAAATCAAGAGCGTGCGAAGCACTACGAGTACTATACAAATCAAAGTTGGTATGATTTCAGTCAATATGATTTATGTATTCATGTGGATGAGTTTGGAGTGGAAAAAACCGCAGATTCTATTAAGAATTTTATCGATTTTTTATATACAATTAAGACTTGAGGTGGAAGATGATTTTAAATGTTAGTGGTCGAACTGATATCATTGCTTTTTATAGTAATTGGTTTATAAATCGTTATCAAGAAGGATTTGTTGATGTCCGTAATCCATTTTCTCCTAAAATGGTTAGTCGTATTTTTTTTAAGGATGTGGATGGTATTCTTTTTTGTACGAAAAATCCTATTCCTTTTTTAACGATTATGAATCAAATCAAACATCCCTATTTTTTTCATGTTACATTAACGCCTTATCAACAGGATATCGAACCTAATGTAGTCAATAAGAAAATGATTATTGAAGCTATTCGCATGATAAGTGACCATATAGGGTGTGAACGACTTTTTTTACGATATGATCCAATTTTTATTAATGCTAAATATACTGTTCAGTATCACTGTAAAGCTTTTGAGAGAATGTGTCGACTTTTGGAAGGTAGTGTCAAGTATATTATT